>VAXT01000188.1 GCA_005883245.1 Actinomycetota bacterium
TTCGACAGGAACCATTGGAGCGCACCAACCAATGGGCGGCTCCTGAAACGTGTGCAGCAATCCTCCGCCCGCAAGGAGGGGGTCAATGGGGGAACCAGGGGTTCCCCCATTCTCTTAGCGCCAGTCGACGCTGATCACGTCAACAGGTTTTTCGAAGCCTTTGAAGGCCTCCGAACGCGGGTTCGAGGAGCGGAAGCCGGTGCCTGCGTCGGCGAGGGTCTCCCGGCTGACGAGGATCTCGCCCGCGCCGGCGGCCGCGCCGATTCGCGCGGCTAGGTGAACCGCTTCGCCGCCGTAGGGATTCGATGCCGCAGCGCTCTCGAACGCATCGCCGGTATGCGCGCCGATCCTCACGTCGGGGGCCACGATCTCGGCGTCGAGGGCGCGCTGGATGGCGATCGCCGCCTCGAGCGCCGCCTTCGGAGTCGCGAACGCCGCGAAGAAGCCGTCTCCCGTCTGCTGGACGACCTCGCCGCCGCGGTTCGAAATCTGCTCCTCGAGCAGCTCGTCGTGCCGCGCGAGTAGCTTCTTCCATTTCTCGTTGCCGAGCGTCTCGAGCAGCCGTGTCGAGCCAACGATGTCCGTGAACAGGAACGTGCGCCGCGTCTGCTGCCGGCCGAGGAGCTCCGCAGCGCGCTCGGCGTCCGCCCTCGCCCCGATGCGCTCGAAGGCTGCGTGCGCGGCATCGAGCTCGGCGATCGCGGCGTGCTCGTCGCCACGCCTGCGGAACGCGATCCCGAGGAGGACACGAGCCTGTGCGGTCTCGAACGGCGCCCCGACTCCGCGCCACTCGTCCCGCGCGTGACGGAGGAGGCGTATCGCCTCTTCCATGTCGCCTTCGGCCAGGGCGATCCGACCCGCGGCGACGTGAACCGTTGCGTCGAAAGCCGGAGCCCGACGGCTGCCGAACTTGTACGAGTCGACGAGCTCTTCGAGCTCCGCGACCGCAGCACGCGCCGTCTTCAGATCGCGGGCGGCGACGGCGATCTCGACCTGCGCCGGAAGCCGACGGATCCGCGACAGCGGTTCCTCGACCTCGTCAAGCGCGCGCGTGATTCCCGCAACAGCCGCCTCGAGCTTTCCTTCCCCAAGGTTGAGCAGTGCGAGGCCGGGCTGGGGGTCGGCTCCGAGCTCGTTCGCACGCGCGTACGCCTCCTCGGCGGAAGCGAAGTCGCCGAGCCGGCGGCGGATCTCCCCAATCTCGTAGTAGCCGCTCGCGGTGATGTAGCGCTCGAAGTCCTGGAGCTCGTCGCAGGCCGCCGTCGCGACCTTCTCGGCGGCCTCCAGGTCGCCCCGGAGCCGCATGATCTCCGCACGGTGGATGCGACAAGCGCCGGGAAAGCCGGTCACGTCCAGCCGATCACACCAGCGGTTGGCCGCCTCCGTCCACTCCGCGGCGCGGCGAACGTCACCGACGTCCTGGCACGCGCTGATCGTCATGCAGTAGACGAGCGTGGTCGAGTAAGCCTCGAGCTCACCGCTGACGGCGGCCGCCGTGCCCTCGTCGATGAGCTCGAGCCCCTGCTCGATCTCACCCATCTTGACGAGCACACGCCCCTTGGCGACGAGCGCGAGCATCTGCGTGTCTCGATCACTGAAGCGCCGTGCGAGCTCGTATGCGCGTTCGAGGCTCGCGAGCGCTTTCGGATAGTTCCCTTCCGCGAACATCGCCTGACCCGCCTGGGTGAACGCGATCCGTCCGTGGACGGCCGACTCCTCCTCCCCCTCGAGCTGGCGTTCCGCAGTCGCGAACCAGCCCTGACCGACCGCGAACGCTCCCCGGTTCGACTCGTCCCAGGCGAGGGTGAGCGCCACCTGCGCGGCGGAGATGTTGTGCCCCTTGCCGGCGTAGGCGACGTAAGCGCGCTCGCGCAGCCTGACCGCGTCGTTGAGCTTGCCGCTCCACCAGGCGGCCTCCCCGTACCACTCGAGGTCCTCCGCGCTCAGGCTCGCGGGGTCGAGGCTCGCGTACGCCTCGAACGCCTCCCGCCACGACTGACGCGAAGCCGCGTCTCGGGCTGCCGCCCGCGGATCGTCGACCGTCTGTGCCACGGTCCTATTGTCCCATCAGCCGAGAAGCTGACCGCGACTTCCCGATCGGAGTCGCTGTCAAGGTCTTGGATGTCGGATGAGCAACATTCCGTGGCAGAGCAGTAACAGCCGCCGCCGGAGGCGGGCTTTGCCCGCCGGGAGGCTCACAAAGACAGAAACCGCCCGAAGCACCCTTGCTTCGGACGGCTCCTGAAACCTCCGTGGCGAACATCCGCTCGCAAGGAGAGGGCCCACGGGGGAACCAGGGGTTCCCCCGTGCTAGCCAGCGGCCGCGAAGCGGCCGCGCCGCTTACATCATGCCGCCCATATCCGGCATCCCTGCGCCGGCACCGGCGGGCGTCTTCTCCGGCGGCTCGGCGACGATCGCCTCGGTCGTGAGGATGTTCTTCGCGATCGAGGCCGCGTTCTGCAGCGCCGACCGCGTGACCATCGTCGGGTCGATGATCCCGGCCTTGACGAGATCCTCGTACTCGCCGGTCTCGACGTTCAGGCCGTGGCCCTTCGTTCCGGTGCGGATCTTGTCGACCACGAGCGAGCCCTCGAGGCCGGCGTTGTCGGCCAGCTGACGAATCGGCTCCTCGAGCGCACGCGTCACGATGTGCGCACCGGTCCGATCATCGCCCTCGAGCGTGTCGGCCTTGATCGCCGACGCCGAGTTCAGGAGCGCGACGCCGCCGCCGGGGACGATGCCCTCCTCGAGGGCGGCCCGCGTGGCCTGCAGCGCGTCCTCGACGCGGTGCTTCTTCTCCTTCATCTCGGTCTCGGTCGCAGCGCCGACCTTGATCACCGCAACGCCGCCGGCGAGCTTCGCCAGCCGCTCCTGCAGCTTCTCGCGGTCGAAGTCGGAGTCCGTGTTCTCGATCTCGGACTTGAGCTGCTTGATCCGGGCCTTGATGCCGTCGGACGCGCCTGCCCCGTCGATGATCGTCGTCGAGTCCTTGTCGATGACGACGCGGCGGGCCTTGCCGAGCTGCGAGAGCTTCGTGTTCTCGAGCTTGAGACCCATCTCCTCGGTGATCACCTCGGCGCCGGAGAGGATCGCGATGTCCTCGAGCATCCGCTTGCGGCGGTCACCGAAGCCGGGCGCCTTGACGGCGACCGCGGTGAACGTGCCGCGGAGCTTGTTGACGACGATCGTGGCGAGTGCCTCGCCCTCGACGTCTTCCGAGACGATCAGCAGCGGCTTGCCGGACTGGATGACCTGCTCCAAGACGGGAAGCAGGTCCTTGACGGCCCCGATCTTCTGGTTCGCAACCAGGATGTACGGGTCCTCGAGGACGGCCTCCATGCGCTCGGCGTCCGTGATCATGTACGGCGAGAGGTAGCCCTTGTCGAACTGCATGCCCTCGGTGAACTCGAGCTCGAGCCCGAAGGTCTGGCCCTCCTCGACGTTGACGACGCCGTCCTTGCCGACCTTCTCGATCGCATCGGAGATGACGTCGCCGATCTCGCGCTCGCGCGCCGAGATGGTCGCGACCCGGGCGATGTCCTCCTTGCCCGAGATCTCCTTCGACTGCTTCTGCAGGTCTGCGACGACCTGGTCGACCGCGATCTCGATGCCGCGCTTGAGCGCGATCGGGTTCGCACCCGCGGCGACGTTCCTCAGGCCCTCGCGGACGATGGCCTGAGCGAGAACGGTCGCGGTTGTCGTGCCGTCGCCGGCGACATCGTTCGTCGCCGTTGCGACCTCGCGGACGAGCTGAGCGCCCTGATTCTCGAAGACGTCCTCGAGCTCGATCTCGCGCGCAATCGTGACGCCGTCGTTCGTGATCGTCGGTGCGCCGAACTTCTTGTCCAGCACGACGTACCGACCCTTCGGGCCAAGAGTGACCTTGACCGCGTCGGCGAGGGTATTCACGCCGCGCTCGAGCGAGCGCCGCGCCTCCTCGTCGAACTTCAGCTCCTTATGAGCCATTGAGTACCTCCCTCAGAACGAATGGTTAGGCGGACGCGCCTGCGAGCTCCTTCTTCTTGCTCGCCTTGGCCTTTGTGACCTTCGCGAGCACGTCCGACTCGCGCAAGATCAGAACTTCGTCGGCGCCGAGCTTGATGTCGGTGCCGCCGTACTTGGAGTAGATGATCTCGTCGCCCACGGCGACTTCCATCGGGACGATCTCGCCCGAATCGTTGCGGGCGCCCGGACCGACGGCGAGGACGCGGCCGCGCTGCGGCTTCTCCTTCGCGGTGTCGGGCAGGACGATGCCGCTCGTGGTCGTCTCCTCCTCCTCGAGTGCCTCGACGATCAGGCGATCGCCTAGCGGCTGCAGATCCATTCAGGACCTCCTGTTCTCCGTACTTTGTGACAGTGTCTGGCACTCCTGCGGCGCGAGTGCCAAGGCATTCTAACCGCACCCTTCTCCTCTGTGCAAGCAGAATCGTGCTTACCCGGGCATGCTCCCGTGACTCGGCACCCGGCCGCGTGTTACAAACTCTCGATGCGCCGGGAATTCTCTGCGGGCGGGGTCACGATCAGGCGCCTGCGCGGCGAGTGGGTCTTCGCCGCGATCCGGCCCGGAGGCAAGAAGCCGGGGGTCTGGGCGCTCCCGAAGGGGTTGATCGGCCAGGGCGAGAAGCCCGATGCGACGGCGCTGCGCGAGACCGAGGAGGAAACCGGGATCCAGGCGCGGCTCGTGACGAAGCTCGGCGACATCCGCTACGTCTACACCTGGGAGGGCGAGCGGGTCTTCAAGGTCGTCAGCTTCTACCTGCTCCGGTACTCGAAGGGGCGCCTCGGGGAAATCGAGCCGGAGATGCGGATCGAGGTCGACGAGGCCCGCTGGCTCCCGCTCGAGGAGGCTCCGAAGCTCCTCGCCTACGGCGGCGAGCGGCAGATGGCGGAGAAAGCGCTGGCCTTCGTCCGCGACAACGGCTTATGATCTTCGCGCCTCAGGTGCCGTAGACCCTCCGCCGCTGATGTACGCCCTCAACTTCTATTCGCCGATCGTGGCCGACCAACTCCGTTCGCGCCGCAAGACGGCGACGATCCGCCTCGGGGACAAGTCCCGGAAGTACAAGAAGGGGATGGTCGTGCAGGTGCTTGTCGGCGCACGCTACGGGCCGCGAGAAAAGGTGTTCGACGCGGTCATCGACAAGGTCGAGGTGAAGACGCTCAGCGAGCTCTCGCCGCGGGACATCGAGCACGACAACCCGGAGATACGGCGTCCCGAGGAGCTCGCCACCTTCCTGGGCCAGCTCTACAACCGCGAGGTCTCCTCCGACGAGATCGTCACCCTGATCCGCTTTTCCGAGATCCGCGCTTAGTTCGGCGGATCGGGCCGCCGAAGGCTGTGGGTGGACGGAGCTCCGCGTTGCAGACCTCGCACTCGACGGCGAAGGCGGAGCTGAAGCGCGCGCCGCACTCGGGGCAGCTGGAGCGGATCTCTCCTCCGCACTGGGGGCATTCGGCCGGCAACTCGCCCTCCGATTCGTCGAAGTAGCGCTGCGCGAACCCGCAGGCCAGGCAGAACGCAACCCAATCTCCGAGGGTCTTTCGCCGCTCCTCCCGCAGCCAGTCGGAAGCCTTGCCCACGGAAGGGATGCTAGAAGAGCGCGGTGGTCTCGCTGATGGAACGGGTCGGGTGGTTCGATTACGGGTCGGGTCGGCCCACACGATCACTCCTCGGCTCGTGAGCTCAGTCCTCTACGTCGGGCACTCGACGGTTCTGATCGAGCTCGACGGCGTCCGGCTCCTGACCGACCCCCTGCTACGCCGGCGGGTGCTGCATCTGCACCGGCGATCGCCGATCGACCTCGCAGAGGTGCGCGGCCTCGACGCGGTCCTCATCTCGCACGCGCACCGCGATCATCTCGACCTGCCGTCCCTGCGCCGGCTCGACCGCAAGGCGACGGCCGTCGTGCCACGCGGGCTCGCGCGGCCGGTCGAGCGGCTCGGCTTCGAGCGCGTCGTCGAGGTCGGCGAGGGCGAGTCGGTCTCGTTCGGGCCCGTCGAGGTGCGCGCCACTCACGCCGAGCACGATCCCCGAGCTGGACGGGCTCGTGCCGGACCTGGACCTCGCCTTGATCCCGATCTGGGGCTGGGGCCCGACGCTCGGCAGCGGCGAGCACCTCGATCCCGCCGGCGCCGCAGAGGCGATCCGGATGCTCCGGCCGCGCCTGGCCGTCCCGATCCACTGGGGCACGTACCGGCCGCTGCACCACGGCGTGCGCCGCGACCCGGCCTTCCTGACCGAGCCGGCCGAGGAGTTCCTGCGCGAGGCGGCCAGGACGGCGCCGGACGTCGAGATCCGCGTCCTCAAGCCGGGCGAGCGGCTCGACTTCTAGGAGGGCTCGGTGACCCCGCGCGCCTCGGCGACTCGTTCCCGGCGCGCCTTCGTCAGCTCCTGCGTGAGGATCTGGAGCGTCGCCGCGAGGGGCACCGCGGTCAACGCTCCGAGCACGCCGAGCAACGCGCCGAACAGCGTGACCGCGACGATGATGAAGAATCCGGACAGGTTGACCGCGCGGCCCTGAATCTTGGGCGTGAGGATGTTGTTCTCGATCTGCTGGTAGCCGAGGACGACGACCAGCATCACGACGGCCGCGGCGATCCCCGACTCGGCCCAGATCGTCGGAACGAGGATGAAGCCGGCGAGGGTCGCGCCGATGTTCGGGATCATGTCCAGCAGCCCGGCGATCACGCCGAGGCCGAGCGCGAAGCTCGAGCCGAGCAGCCAGGCCGTCACGCCCTGGGTGGTCCCGGCGATCGTGGCGATCACGACCAGCCCGATCGCCCAGCGCGAGACAGACTCCGTCACGCGCTCCCACACGCCGAGCCAGCGCTCGTCCTCGCCGGGCATGAGCATGCTCGCGACGGCGCCCTTCAGGTTCGGCACGTCGCTCAGGAAGAACAGGCAGATGAAGAGGATCGTGAAGCCGGCGAGGAAGACACCGAAGAAGTCGCCCGCGATGCCGAGCACATTCGAGATCGTGTCGGGGACCGAGACGGCGGTCGTGTTCGCCCCCTCTTGGACGTTCTTGCCGATCCCGGTGTCGCAGAGCCAGGAAAGCTCGCTCGACGAGCGCAGCTGATCGACCGTCTGCGGGAGCGCGTGCAGGAAGTCCCGGACCGAGCCCACCATCGGCACGAGGAAGATCAGCGCGATCACGACCACGCCGAGTGCGGTGCCCAGCACGGTGACGGTCGCCGCGAGCCCACGAGACCAGCCCGTTCTCCTGATCACGAAGCGCACCGGGAACTCGAAGACGAGGGCGAGGAAGATGCCGACGAAGACGATCAGAAACGTGCTCCCGATCGCGACGAACGCGCCGAGGACGCCGATCGCCGCCGAGACGACGATGATCGTCCGGATCGGGATCAGCAGCTCGCGCCTGGGAGTCGAGCCTTCCATGCCGGCTTCTTAGTTCTGCGGAGTGCCGTCGCCGTCCTGCGTCGGTGGTTACCTGCGGCGTCAGCGTGTTGTACAAGCTGCAGCAGCTCGGCATGAGGCGCTTCCAGGGGCTCGCGCTCTGGTGGGCGGTGATGACCGTGACGACGGTCGGGTACGGCGACATCGTGCCGACCACGACCGCAGGCCGCTTCGTCGCCTCCGGGCTGATGATCGTCGGGTTCGCGTCGCTCTCGCTGCTGACCGGCTTCGTCGCCTCGATGCTCGTGCACCGCCGGGCCGCCACGGAGACCGAGACCGCGTTCATGCGAATCGAGCAGCAGCTCGAGGAGATCGAGCGGCTCATCCGGAGAGACGCGGCCTAGAGGGCGCCTTCCTCGAGCGGCTGGGGCGGGCGATGGCGCTTCCAGGTCGCCCCTGCGACGAGGCCGAGCAACAGCGTGGGGACGATCGTCAGGAACCGGTAGACGAGCACAGCCGTGACGACCTGCGCGTTCCCGCCGCCGAAGCCGACGAGCGCCGTGGTCAGCCCGAGCTCGACGATGCCCAGGCCGCCCGGGGTGATCGGGATCGAGCCGATCAGCCGGACGAGCGACCACGCGGCGAACGCCTCGATCACGCTCACCTGCGTGTGCGAAACGTCGAAGACGCGCAGGCACGTGAGCAGGACGAGGAACACGGTCAGCTGGCCCGCAAGCGTCGCCGCAGTGAGGAAGTGCCAACGGCGCCTGAGAAGGCCGACCGCCAGGGCGCGAAAGCCCGCGAACGTCTCGCCCGTCCAGGACACCGGGCCGCGGCGGAAGATGCGGAGCCCCCAGGAGACGATGCGCGCGCTGAGATTCCCGGCCCAGCGCGCGAGCCGACGGCTCGACAGTCCGGCGGCGTAGGACGCGGCCGCGATCACGAACACGCCGAGCGCGACGAGCGCGACCGTCTTCAGCAGCGCACGCTGCTCGCCGACGATGGTGAGGAGCGCGAGCCCCAGGCTCGGGAGGCCGAGCATGACGAACTGGTTCCACGTTCCGGTCAGCGCGACGGCGAGCGTGACGTCCTGCCGCCGGAAGCCCCAGCTCCGGAGCATCCCGTACGAAAGCGCGACGCCGACTGCCGGGCCGCCGGGCGCGAGATACGTCGACGCGCTGCTCGACATCGAGAGGACGAAGGCGTTCCGGAAGCTGAGCCGCGGCAGTGCGGCCTGCCAGGGCGGGGCGTAGGTCGCGAGGTTGAGCGCCGTCACTGCGACGAGCACGCCGATCTGGGGCCAGGACAGCTCCTTGACCACGGCCCACACGTCGCGGTAGTCGGCGATCCGGGGAAGGACGAAGACGAACGTCGCGACGATGACCGCGACGCCGACCGCGCCGATCCCAAGCCGGCGCGCGTGGCGCGATCTCAGTTTGCTGGCGATGGACCCGAGGCTACGCGGGCGGGAAGACACAGTCGAGGTCCGTAACCGGCGTTAGCCTATCCGCACTCGACGAGCTCTGGAAGGAGACCCCGAATGAGCGGCGTTGCAGCTCCCCTCTCTGCGTCCGAGCAGCGCACGATGCTCGACGCGGCCCGCGTCTGGTGGCTGTTCCTGATCACCGGCACCGCGTGGCTTCTGTTCTCGATCATCGTCTTCCGCTTCGACTACACGACGGTCTCGTCGTCCACCCCGGCGACACGTTCAAGGCGCTCGCCGCGGTAATGAGCTTCTACTTCATCATCAAAGGAACGTTCGATCTCGCCATCGCCTTCGCGACCCGCCCGGAGAACGACCTCTGGTGGCTGGGGCTGATCGCCGGCATCGTCGAGATCATCATCGGCTTCTGGGCCGCGGGCGATTTCGGCCACAAGGTGATCCTGCTCGTCGTGTGGGTCGGGGTCGCGGCCATGATCCGCGGCGTCTCTGAGATCATCCTCGCCTTCACCCTCAAACACATGAGAGGAGCTGTCTGATGGCCGGACTTGCGGCACTCGGAGTTCTCATCGCCGGCCTCGTGGTCGGCGCCTGGCTGTACCACGTCGACCACTGGATCCTCGGGATCATGGTCGCGATGGCCGGCCTCCCGGTCGCGCTCATCACGTGGGTAACGATGAAAGAGCGGGTCTGAATCACATCACCCGCTCGACGAGGAGCGTGAGCCCGCTCAACCCGACGACGCGGACAGTTTCGCCGGCATCCGCGCCGTCGGAGCAGCGGGCGCCCCAGATCTCACCGCCGATCCGCACCTGACCCGTCGGCCTGCACGGCGCGATCACCTCTGCCTCCTGGCCGACGAGCGTCTGCGCGCCGACGACCTTGCGCCGCCCCCGCATCGTTCGGTTCCAGAACAGCAGCTCGCCGAAGAAGAGAACGAGGCAGACCGTGAAGCCGACGATGTCCCACGGCGACGGCAGGAAGATCAGCAGCACGATCCCAAGCAGCAGGAACACTCAACACCTCACGTTCGATCCCGGCTCATCCATCCGGGGTGATGACGGCTGGCCCGTCGCTAGGGGATGATGCACCAATGGCGAGCGCCGCCCAAGCTTCGGCAGGACCGACCCGCGGCGAGAGCGCGCCGCTGACGCGCAACCGTGCGATCGCCGTCTGGGCGCTGGTCGTCGTCGCGTCGATCCTGATGCTCTTCTCGTCGCTCACGATCTGGGTCAAGCGGCAGGCCCTAGACACGGACGCGTGGACGAACACGTCTGGGCAGATGCTCGCGAACGACGAGATCCGCCAGCAGCTTTCCATCTACCTCGTCGACACGCTTTTCTCGAGCGCGGACGCGACGGCACGGATCCAGCAGGCGCTCCCACCGAAACGCCAGGCGCTCGCACCGGTGATCTCAGGCGCGCTCCAGAGCGTGGCGGTGCAGGCAGCGGACCGACTGCTCCAGACGCCGCAGGTGCAAGCCCTCTGGGAGGCGGCGAACAAACGTGCGCACCAGGACCTCCTCGACATCCTGAACGGAAAGGACAAAGGTCGTTTCGAGACCGCGAACGGCGAGGTCGTCCTCGACCTGAGCCCGCTCGTCACGAGGCTGAGCGACCGGTTCGGAGTTCAGGCGGCCCCAGATGCGGGGAAGATCACGATCCTCCAGTCGGGGCAGCTGAAGACCGCCCAGCGAGCGCTCAAGATGATCAAGGTGCTGTCCGTCTTCCTGCTCGTGCTCGTCCTCTTCCTGTACGGGCTCGCGATCTATCTCGCCCACGGCCACCGGCGCAGGATCCTGCGGGCGATCGCGGTCAGCTTCCTCCTCGTCGGCGTGCTCGTGCTCGTCATCCAGAGCATTACCGGCGGGGCCGTCGTCAACTCGTTGATCAAGACGGACGCGCTCCGGCCCGCGGGCAACGCTGCCTGGGGGATCGGAACCGAACTGCTGCGCAACGTGGCGTACGCGCTCATCCTGTACGGCGTGGCCGGGCTCATCGGCGCGTGGCTCGCCGGGTCGACTCGCTGGGCCGTTTCGGCCCGAAGACGCCTGGCGCCCGTCTTCGAGGACCAGGCCTGGATCGTCTACGTCGCCGTCGCGGTCCTCTTCCTGCTCGTCCTCGCGTGGGGACCGACGCGGGCTACGCGCGAGTGGTGGGGGATTCTCCTGCTCGGTGGGCTGCTGTTCTTCGGCGTGGCGATGCTGCACCGCCAGACGGTGCGAGAGTTCCCCGCAGCGAAAGCCGCGAGCTAGGCCTCGTCCAGAAGACGGTCGCGCCGCGTCAGGGCGACCGCCTCGAGGCGCGAGTGCACGCCGAGTGCTCGGAGGATGTGGCGGATGTGGTTCCGCACGGTCTCGACGCTGAGATGGAGCTCGGTCGCGATCTGGTTCGTCGAGCGTCCCTGCTCGAGCAGCCGTAGCACCTCGGTCTGGCGAGGCGTCAGGTGCGGATGGGCCGGGGGCGGCGGCTGGTCGACCGTGACGTCGACGACCTGGCCGAACATGCCGATCACGTGGTCGCCGTCGCGGAGCGGAACCGCGCTGATGTCCACCAGGATTCGCTCTCCGTTGACACCGAGGACCACCACTTCGTTGTCCGAGCGCTCCACCGCGCCGGAGATGTTGCGCGCGAAGATCTCCTGAGCTCGGCGGCTCTCCTCCGGTGAGAGGACCGAGGTGAACTGGCGGCCGCGGACGTCGCCGACGATCTCCTTCGCCGCGGGATTGACCCAGCGGACGATGCCGTGGCGGTCGATCACGTAGGACGGCACGCGCACCGTCTCCAGCGCACCAGTGACGTCGTGGCCCATCTCGCGCAAGCTCGGCACTTCACCGAGTGTGCGCTTCGGCGGCGAGCCGCGTCAAGTCAGGCGGCTTCGGCCTCGACCGCCGGGCGCGGAACGTACGCCCAGTCGACCTCGCCCGCTTCGAGGATGTACACGCGCCCGTCGAGCTCGAACCGAATGGCACGCAGCGATTCGCGCGCCACCCAGCCCTCGACCGTCCGCATGAGCGATGCGAGGTCCGTTCTGGGCCTGATGCAGACGTCGACGAGCGCGACGTCGTCTTCCTCGTTCACCGAGACCGCCCAGCGCGAGCGGAGAAGCGTTGCCAGGCGCGCCGCACCTGCCAGGTCGGGCAGCTCGAACTGGACGGTCTCGGTAAGTCCGTAGCCAAGGTCCATGGCTCTAGAGTCGCCTGCGCCAGGCCCGCGTCGCTTGACCCAGCTAGGTCATTTCTGGTCCTCTGAACGTGGATGACCGCAGACGAAGGCCCTCGCAAACGAGCAATTGCCGACTCGGCGGGGCGGGCGGCGTTCTACCCGGCCCGCGTCGCGGCAAAGGCCTGGCGCGGCCGCATCGAGTCCGCGGCGGAAGAGGTCGTCTCCGCGCCCGAGATCGCCCGCATCGTCGACCGCGCGCTGGCCGGCCCGCTGCCCGAGGAGATCGCGCGTTCGCTCGTCCGGCACCGGGTGATCGAGCGCGTCATGAGCGAGCTGGCGGCGAGCGGCGAGTTGGAGCGGCTGATCCAGGAGTCACTCGAGAGCCGGCAGACGCTCGAGCTCACCGACCGGGTCCTCGCGAGCGAGGAGATGCAGCTCGTGCTCACGAGCATCGCCTCGAGCCCCGAGCTCCGGCATGCGGTGACGCGCCAGTCGGCAGGGCTCGCGGAAGACGTCGTCGCGGGCGTGCGGCGCTCCGCAGTCCGGCTGGACGAGCGCATCGCCCGCCCGGCGCAGCGGCAACAGCCTCTCTACGCGGGAATCGCGATGAGAGCGGCGGCGCTGGCCGTCGACGCGCTCGCGGCGCTCTCGATCTTCGTTATCGGGAGCGCGGTCGTGGCGCTGATCGCGTCGCTCGTCGGTGGGATCCGCCCGCACTGGCTCGGCGGGTCGCTGCTCGGGCTCGCGTGGATCCTCGTCGCCGGAGGCTACTTCGTGCTCTTCTGGAGCGCCGCGGGCCAGACACCGGGGATGCGCCTCATGCGCCTGCGCGTTGTGCGACCCGGCGGCGCAGGGCTGTCGGTGGGCCGGGCGATCGTGCGGGCGATCGGGCTCGCACTGGCGATCATCCCGCTGTTCGCGGGCTTCATCCCGGCGCTCTTCGACGCACGGCGACGCGCGCTGCCGGACTACCTCGCAGAAACAGTCGTCCTCCACGAGGGCCCTGGGTTGTACGTCGCCGAGGCAGTTCCCGCTGATTCATCCCAGGCGGGTGATGACGAATTACCCCGCGCGACGGGACGATTCCCGCAATGACCAAGGAGGAATGATGGCGATTGGACCGGTTCAACTGATCGTGCTCGGCTTCGACGAGCCCAACTTCCGGGGCGAGATCCTCGCCGAGCTCGACCGTCTCAAGGACCACGACATCGTCCGCGTGATCGACGGCCTGGCCGTCTACAAGGACGCGGAGGGTGAAGTGACGATCCTCAAGCGGACCGACCTCAGCGACGAGGAGGCGGCCGAGTTCGGGGCCACCGTCGGTGCGCTGATCGGGCTCGGCGTCGCAGGGGAGGAAGGCGCGGAAGCGGGCGCGGAGCTCGGCGCAGAGCGCACCGCGGAGGGCGTCGACATGTTCGACGAAGAAGACGTCCTCGACGTTATCGAGGAGATCCCGAACGACTCGGCGGCGGCGATCATCCTGCTCGAGCACCGCTGGGCGATCCCACTTCGGGAAGCCGTCGTCCGCGCGAACGGCATGCCGATCGCGGACACGTTCATCCACCCGCTCGACCTCGTCGCCGTCGGCTTGATCGCCGCTGAGGAGGCCGAGGAGCTCACACCCTCGAAGTCGTAGGAACGATGGCGATGTACAACGAGCCGGAGCCGTCCTACGACCAGCAGGCAGCTCCGCCGCAGGAGGCCGCCCCCGCCGAGCCAGACATGACCGAGCAGCTGAAGGACCTGGCGAAGCTGCACGACCAGGGAATTCTGACGGACGACGAATTCCAGGCGAAGAAGAAGGAGATACTGGACATCTGACCCCCTGGCCGTTCCGGACCCTCTGCGGTCGCGGCGGCCGAGAAAGGAGCGATGCATGAGCACGATGGACACTCGCCGGGACATGTCCTCGGCATGGACCGGCTGGATCGGCTTCGCGGCGATCATGCTGGCGTTTATCGGCGCGATCACGTTCTTCGAAGGGCTTATCGCGATCATCCGGGACAACTACTACGTCGTCACCCGGCAGCAGGTCTTCCTGTTCGATGTCTCGACCTGGGGCTGGATCATGCTGTTCTGGGGCATCCTGCTGTTCCTCGCAGGGCTCGGACTCGCGGCGAAAAGCGGTTGGGCTCGCTGGTTCACGATCATCGTCGTCTTCCTCAGTCTGCTGAGCCAGCTCAGCTTCCTGGGCAACGCGCAGTATCCGCTGTGGTCGCTGACGGTGATCACGCTCGAGATCGTGGTCCTGTATGCGCTCACGGTGCGCTGGAAGGATGTCTACACGCTCGAGTAACGCTCCGAGGCTGATGACGGCGCGGGCCATCCGGTCCGCGCCGGCCTCGCCTCGAGGCCCGGGCCCGACGTCATGCCCTGTCTCTTCGCGCTGATCGCCGTTCTCTCCCCGCGGCTCGCGATTCTGCTCCTCTGGCTCTTCACACCCTGGGTGGACGGCGCGTTCGCGGGCTTCTTCCTGCCGCTGCTCGGCCTGATCTTCATGCCCTGGACGACGCTCATGTACGTCCTCGTCGATGCGCCCGTCGGGGGCATCCACGTCGCCGGCTGGATCCTCGTCGGGCTCGGAGTCGTGCTCGATCTCAGCTCGTACGCGCAGTCTCGGGCATATCGTTCGCAGGAGTTCGCATGATCGACGCCGCAACACTCGCGATCGGATTGCTCGCCGGAGGCCTCTGGTTCCTCGCGGTCGTCTCGGTCATCCTCGCCGTCGCCGCGCTGATCAGCGTCTTCCGCAACCCGGACTTCTCCGGGGGCTCGAAGGCGCTGTGGGTCCTGGTGATCCTGATCTTCCCGCTCTTCGGGTCGCTCGTCTACTTCGGCGTCCGCAGCGACTGGTGAGAGTCGCGCTCGCCGTAGACCTCAGTCGTTAGAGTTTCCTTCGTGGCGATCGCCCGCGAAGCCGAGCCGGTCAGCTCCCTGCACGAGATCCGCGAGGCGGGGCTCGACCGCGAGGACCTGCTCGGGATGTACCGCACCATGCTGATCACGCGCGGGATCGAGGAGCGCGGTCACATCCTCTACAAGCAGGGCAAGATCCCCGGCTCCTTCTACACGGGGCGCGGGAACGAGGCCTCGTCCGTCGGCGTCGCGACCGCGATGGGCGGAGACGACGTCGGCACGCCGCTGCACCGGGACATGGGTGTCCACGTGACGCGCGGCGTAGAGCCCTGGCGGATCTTTGCGCAGTACATGGGCCGTGCGGACGGCCCCACGCGCGGCCGTGACGGGAACGTGCACATGGCCGACTCCAAGCTCGGCCTGCTGGCGATGGTCAGCCACCTGCCGGCCATGCTCCCCGTTGCGGTCGGCTGCGCGCTCGCGTTCCGGATTCGCGAGGAGCGGCGCGTGTCGGTCGGCTGGTTCGGCGAAGGCGCCTCGGCGCGCGGGGACTGCCACGAGGCGATGAACCTCGCGGGCGTCCGCCGCCTCCCGATCGTCTTCATCTGCGACAACAACCAGTGGGCGTACTCGACGCCGACGCATCTCGAGTACGCGTGCGAGACGCTCGCCGACCGTGCGCAGGCGTACGGCTTCGAGGGAGTCGTCGTGGACGGCACCGACGTGCTCGCCGTCTACCGCGAGGCCAAGCGCGCGATCGAGAAGGCGCGCGAGGGCGGCGGGCCGACGATGATCGAGTCGCTGACGCTCCGCATGGAAGGGCACGCGGTGCACGACGACGCCTTCTACGTGCCGAAGGAGATGTTCGAAGAGTGGGCGAAGCGCGACCCGATCGAGCGCTTCCGCAGCTGGCTGCGCGAGAACGCGGCGCTGACCGACGACGAGGAGGACGAGGTCGCCGCGAGCGTGAAGAAGCTGCTCGCGGACGCGATCAACCGCGCGGAGGAGTCGCCGCTCCCCGATCCGTCGAGCTTGACCGAGGGCGTGTTCGCAACGCCCGAAGACCTCGACACGCCCCACCACAAATAGATGGCTGAGATGACCTACCTGCAGGCGATCTCCGACGGTCTCCGCGTGGAGATGCGCCGCGACAAGCGCGTGTTCGTGATCGGCGAGGACGTGGGCGTCTACGGCGGCGCCTTCAAGGTCACCCTCGGCTTCCAGGAGGAGTTCGGGCCCTGGCGCGTGATCGACTCCCCGCTCTCGGAGACGGCGATCGTCGGCGGCTGCACGGGCGCCGCGATCATGGGCATGCGCCCCGTCGCCGAGATGCAGTTCGCAGACTTCATCTCCTGCGCATGGGACCAGCTGGTCACGGTCGCGGCGAAGCAGCGCTACCGCGCCGGAACGCCGGTGCCGATCGTCGTCCGGCTCCCGTCCGGCGGCGGTTTCTCTGGCGGGCCGTTCCATTCGCAGAACCCCGAGAGCTCGTTCGCGCACATTGCGGGGCTCAAGGTCGTCTGCCCGGCGACGCCCGAGGACGCAAAGGGGCTTCTGATCTCCGCGATCGAGGATCCGAACCCGGTTCTCTACTTCGAGCACAAGCACCTCTACCGCCGGCTCAAGGCCGACGTGCCCGAGGAGCGGTACACGGTGCCGTTCGGCAAGGCGCGGGTGCACCGCGAAGGCGACGACGTCACGGTCGTGACCTGGGGCGCGATGGTGCACACGGCCGGCGACGCGGCGAAGGAGCTCGAGGCGGACGGCGTCTCCGTCGAGATCCTCGACTTACGGACACTGATCCCGTGGGACAAGAAGGCCGTGCTCGAGAGCGCGGAGAAGACCTCGAAGGTGCTCGTGCTGCACGAGGACACACGCACGGGAGGCTTCGGCGGTGAGATCGCGTCCACGATCGCCGAGGAGGCCTTCGAGCACCTCGACGCGCCGATCGTGCGGATCGCGGCGGCCGACAGTCCGGTGCCGTTCTCCCCGCCGCTGGAGAAGGCGTTCATCCCGCAGGTCGACGACGTCGTCAAGGGCCTGAAGGAGCTGGCCGCGTACTGATGGCGACGACAGAAGCCGTCGACGTCGTCATGCCACAGATGGGCGTCTCCGTCTCCGAGGGGACGATCACCAAGTGGCTCAAGAACGAGGGCGAGGAGATTCAGGCCGACGAGGCGCTGCTCGAGATCTCGACCGACAAGGTCGACACCGAGGTTCCGAGCCCCGCCAGCGGCGTCGTCACGCAGATCCTCGTCAAGGAGGGCGAGACCGTGGACGTGGGGACGAAGCTCGCGGTGATCGGCGGCGAGGCGGGCGCTCCCGCCGAGGCGTCGGCTCCGGGGGCTGAGCCCGAGGCGCCGGCTCCCGCGGCGGAAGAGGTCGGACAGCCTGCGGAGACGCCCGCCGTCGAACCGGCCCCAGCGCCCGCTCCCGCGCCCCAGCCCACAGCGACGGATGCGCAGCAGAACGGCAAGAGCTTCGTCTCGCCGGTCGTTGCCCGCATCGCGTCCGAGCACGGCGTCGACGTCTCGAGCGTGCCGGGCACGGGCCGCGGCGGACGCGTGACGAAGAAGGACATCCTCAACTTCGTCGAGTTGGGCCCACCGGCAGCGCCGCCGCAAGAAGCTCCTCCGGCAGAGGCTCCTCCGGCTGCCCCTGAGGCGCCCCCTGCACCCGCGCCGGAGCCCGCCCCCGCGCCCGCTGCCGAAGAGCTGCCGAAGCCTCCCGCTCCCGCGCCCGTGGCCGCAGCAGCCGGCGAGCAGCTCGAGCCGATGAACGCCATGCGCCGCGGGATCGCCGAGCACATGCGCCGCTCGCTCGATACGGCGGCCCACGTGACGAGCGCGATCGAGGTCGACATGTCCCGCGTCGTCGACATCCGCAACAAGCTCAAGCCCGAGTACCAGGAGACCTACGGCGTCAACCCGACCTACCTGATCTTTGTCGCCCGCGCAGTCGTCGAGACGCTCAAGAACTACCCCTGGATCAACGGCGAGATCCGCGGCGAGCAGATCGTCACGCGGCCGTGGGTCAATCTCGGCTTCGTGGTCGAGCTCACCGACGGCAAGGGCCTGATCGTCCCGGTCGTCAAGCACGCCGAGGGCCTCAACCTGCTCGGAATGGCCCAGGCGGTGACGGACATCGCCGAGCGCGCCCGCAACAAGAAGCTGACGCCCGACGAGGTGCAGGGCGGCACGTTCACGATCACGAACCCGGGCGGCTACGGCACCTTCCACGGCACGCCCGTGATCAGTCAGCCGCAGGCGGCGATCCTCGGCACTTACGCGCTCGTCAAGCGCCCGTGGGTCGTCCAGGACTCCTTCGGCAAGGACGTGATCGCGATCCGGCCGATGATGAACCTCACGCTCACGTACGACCACAGGCTCGTCGACGGCGCGCTCGCCGGCCGCTTCCTCAAGGACCTGAAGGAAGCGCTCGAGAGTTGGGACGAAGTCGCGTACTAGTGGAGCTCGTTCGGCTCACAGTCGTCCTGAACGAGATCGAGGCCGACCAGGTGCAGTCGCTCCTCAAGTTCGAGACTCGCGACCCAGGAACTCGGCGGCATTACCGGACGGGGCACTAATGGAGTACTACGTCCTGCGGCTCGAGCGCGGCGGGCCCTGGGACTGGATCCGTGACATGCGCGAGCAGGACGGCTGGGACGAGCATGCCGCGTTCATGGACGACCTCGTCGACAAGGGGTCGATCATCCTGGGCGGCCCGCTCGAAGGCGACCGCGAGACGATGCACATCATCGCGGCCGAGTCCGAACAGGCGGTGCGGGACCTGTTCGCGACCGATCCCTGGTGGGTGAACGGGATGCTCACGCCCGTGCGCATCGAGCGCTGGACGATCGTGCTCGACAGCCGCGAGTAGTTGATACCTGCGTGAGGAGGCCGGCTGGCGGGGAAAGCTAGGCTGGGCGCGTGAGCAGCGGGACAGAGCTCCTCCGCGTGACTCTCGCGGCGAACCCTGCCGAGGCAGAGGCGATCCGCGGGCTGCTCCGGACCGAAGGCATCGAATCGGTGCAGCGCCAGACCGACTTCGGCGCCGGCACGATGGACGGCTTCTCAGGCGGACAGCAGGAGATCCTCGTGCGTGCGGAGGACCTCGAGCAGGCCCGCGCACTCGTCGAGTCCGACTAGGCTCAGGACGTGACCAGAGGCGCATACCTCCTGAACCTCGGCCGAGTCCCGTACCGCGAGGCCTGGGACCTGCAGCGCTCGCTGGCCGCAGCAGTCTCGCAGGGCGCGATCCCCGACACGGTCCTGCTGCTCGAGCACCCGCCCGTGGTCACGCTCGGACGGCGCACCGAAGAGGGGGAGCTGCACGTGCCCGAGGGTGCCGAAGTCGAGATCGTCGAGACCGACCGCGGGGGCAAGTCCACGTACCACGGCCCCGGGCAGCTCGTCTGCTACCCGATCCTCGACCTGACCCGCCACGGCCAGGACGTGAAGCGCTACTGCCGCGACCTCGAGGAGGCGCTGATCCGGACACTCGCGGCCGTAGGCGTCGACGCGACCCGCATCGAAGGCCTGACCGGGATCTGGGTCGACGGGCCGATCCCGCGGAAGATCGCCTCGATCGGCGTCCACATCACGAAGTGGATCACGACACATGGGTACGCGCTCAACGTCGACCTCGACACCGCGCCGTTCACGGAGTGGATCACGGCTTGCGGCCTTGCGGACGCGTCGTTTACGACGATTGCGCGCGAGCTGGGCCTCCCGGTGTCGGTCGACGAGGTCCGCCCGCACGCAGCGGCCGCACTCGAGGAGGTGTTCGGCCTCGGCTTCGACGACCTGCCGGCCGACAAGGGCGCAGGCCTCTGGCCGCAACCGATCCACGAGCAGCTCACCGCGAAGCCGACGGGCGCGACGAGCTCAGGCGCAGCGCAAGGCATCGAGCAGGTCGCCGCGTCTCGCTGACGTCGTCGTACGCTGGCTACCGGGAGGGCTTGGCGGACAGACCTTGCACAGCACGCGCAAAGAACACGCCGACCGCGGCGCCGGCGCCCATCAGGAGCGTCAGCACGTTCGTCGTCACGCAGGTTCGGCAGGCGTTACAACACGCCGTCGCCATCGGCGCGTGCTCGCTGTATTTTCCTGCGACCTGACCGACGCGGCCCGTCCAGATCTGCCTCATACGCCAAGTGTAAGGCATGCGCTCGATCGTTCCAGGACCGCGATCGTAGGCGAGCCTAGAGGTCGGGCAGCCAGCCGTCCTGATATGACGAGCGCTTCCAGTCGGCGAAACCGCCGTAGGCCTCCGAGGGGTCGGTCGTCTCATGCTCGACCCCCGCGTCGTGCTTCAGCGCGACCTTCGAGACCGGATAGACGAGCCCCTTGCGCTTCCGCCCGCGCGCGCCCACAGCGAGCACGACCGCGGGCTCCTCGCCGGCGCCGACGATGATGTGCTCCGTCCCCGGCGGGCAGTGGAAGAAGTCCCAGGTCTTCAGCTTCCGCTCCTTGCCCTCCACGATCAGCAGGCACTCTCCGGCCAGGACGAGGAAGTCCTCTTGCCTGTTTTCCCGGTGGTAGAGGCCCATCGGCTGCCCGGGACGGAGCACGTTCAGGTTGATTCCGAGATCCGGAAACCGCCGCTTGCCCTCGAAGTTGCAAAACGCCCCGAGCGTTCCGGTGTCGCGCCAGCGGCTGGCGCGCGCGTTCAGCACGAACCAGCCCTCGCCGCCCGGGCGAAGGCCGAACTTCGTGCTGTCGAGCGGCGCCTCGGGTACCACCATCCATAGACTGACAGACGTGCAGAAGTCGCTACCCGTCGCGGAGAGGCCCCGCCGCCCCGAGTGGATGAAAGTCCGCGCGCCAAGCGCCGACTCGCGTTACTTCGACGTCCAGAAGCTGATCCACGGCCAGAACCTGCACACGATCTGCGAGGAGGCCCGCTGCCCCAACATCGCCGAGTGCTGGGGCCGCGGCACGGCCACGTTCCAGATCCTCGGCGAGACGTGCACACGCGCCTGTCGCTATTGCTACGTCCACTCGGGGAAGCCCGAGCATCCACCGGATCCGCTCGAGCCGCTGCGCCTGGCCCATACCGCCGCGCAGATGGGCCTCAAGCACGTGGTCGTCACGTCAGTCGACCGGGACGACCTGCCCGACAAGGGCGCGGGTCACTACGCAGCGACCATCCGCGCGCTGAAAGCGAAGGTCCCGCGTGCCTCGATCGAGATCCTGACCCCGGACTTCCTCGGCTACGAGGAGGAGGCGCTCGAGGTCGTGCTCGCCGAGCGCCCGGACGTCTTCAACCACAACATCGAGACCGTGCGCCGCCTCCATCGGAAGATGCGCGGCGCGAAGGTCGACTACGACAAGGCGCTCTGGCTGCTTGCACGCGCGAAGGAAGTCGCGGGCTACCCGGTGATGACGAAGTCCGGGATCATCGTCGGCCTCGGGGAGACGAACGACGAGGTCGTCGAGACGATGCGCGACCTGCGGGCGCACGGAGTCGACGTGGTCACGATCGGCCAGTACCTCCAGCCGTCCGCGAAGCACGCAAAGATCGACCGCTGGGTCCATCCCGACGAGTTCCGCTGGTTCCGCGGCACGCGGCCGAATCCGGTCGCGGCGCAGTCGCGTACTAGACGGAAAGAGGGTCGCCTCGGGGGGCGACCCTCTTTCGTCAGCTGAGGCTAATGGCCTCCGGCGTTGCTGTGGACTTCCGCGTAGTAGACGTCTTCCTCGGGAGCGGTGCCCCTGATCGGGCGCGTGTCCGCCCAGACGATGTGCGCGTCACCGTGACTGTCGGTGTCGACCCACATGTAGTCGCCGAGGAAGCCTGCCTGCACCGGGTTCGTCGCCGGGGTCAGGTTCGGCATCGAGCTCGTCGTCACCCGGGTGTAGCTGAAGTTCGGATTGTTCGAAGCCGGGTTCCTGATCTGCGCGGCGGTGATGTCGTTGCAACCCGTCGTCTCGCAGTTGCCGTAGTGGCGGTCGTAGAAGGCGACCCAGAGGCGTGATCCGCTACTGGTCACCTCGCTCCACGGCTGCCACTGTGCGGTCTCGCCGAAGCTCGAGCGCGGCGTGATGTCCCGCGTGTCGCTCCACGTCGACCCTCCGTCGTTCGAGAACGCGTAGAAGATGTCATGGTCGCACGGTCCCGAGCCGCCGCCAGGCGCGCCGAGCTCGCAGTTCGGGTTCGTGTTGTTGCGGTGATCCGCCCACGTGACGTACACGGTCCCGTCCCCGTCGACCGAGTTGGTCACGGTCGTCTCGTCGGGAGCGCGGTAGCCGTTGGGCGGCAGGCACTGCCTGTTCGGGCAGCCGTTCTGGCTCGGCGGGCCCACAGGGTGCGTGGAGATCATGTCGCCCACCTTGGTGGGAGCCGTCCAGCTCGCCTGGTTGCTGCAGTCTGCGCTGGCCGGACAGGTCACGTTCAGCACCTGCTCGATGCCCGCGCCCGGCACGTTGCCGTTGGCAAACGAGACGTAGATCGTGCCGTCCGGACCGACGACCGGGTCAGAGCCCTGGTCGTCGTTGCACGCGCCGCCGCCGAGCGGGCAGATGCTCGCATTGGAGCCACTGATCTCGATCGGGGCCGACCAGTGAGCACCGCCGTCCACAGACTGGCTGAAGTAGATCGGGCTATGCCCTGCGGCGTTGAACCGCGTCCACGTCATGTAGACGTTGTCCCGCTTCGGGCTCGACGGATGCGAATCGGCCGTCATCAGCTCCTTGTCGTTGGCGAACGCGCTGCCGCTGTCGTTGGCGATCACGCCCACGGGCGTGTCCCGATACTCCTGGAATCCGCCCGCCGGATTCGGCGAGTGGTAGAAGCTCCCGCCGTTCGGCGCATTCGACTTCATAACGAGCACGGCGTTGGCGCCGCTGTTGATGTCGAAGAGTACGCCGCCCGAATAGGCGTTGCCTTGTGAGTCCCAGGCCACCGTCGGATCGCTGCAGGCGTCCGCCGTGTGTCCGTCCAGCAGCACGAACTGCCAGAAGGGCGGAACCTGGTCGCCCCAACGCGTGCCGCCGTCGAAGCTCCAGTCGTACCCGCAGTGGTTGAAGCCGATCCTGGAGTCGTTCTGCCCGGCGATGACGTTTTGCTCGTTCGTCGGGTTCAGCAGGATCGTCTCCTCAGCCTGACGACGGAGCGAACAGTCCTGGTTCACACGGGTGTTCGTCATGCCCTGCCCGTAGAACACGTTCTGACAGCCCTCCGTCTTCGGGGCCGAGATGGTCTCGAGCGCGTGCATCGCGGACGGATGCTGGGCCGCGCGCTGACGCAGGACCCCGGCCGCGTCGTAGAGCGTGTACATGATCCCCGACGAGACGGGCATCTCCTTCCCCCTCGACTGCTCCTTGCCGAGCTCGACGGCGAGCTTGTGCGCAAGGATCTTGTTGCCGATCGGGGAATTGCTGCTGGCACTCTGCGGTGAGAGCGCCGAGCCTGCAACCGCAAGCAGGACAAGAGCCGCCAGTGGAAGCAGGCCGATTACGACCTTCCTCATCTCTCCCCCTTCCTCGGCCGGGCGCCCCACGTCGCCGGGCCGACGGTCGGTGTAGGACCCACGGCAATATACGAAACTCCGTTTCGCACCGCCAAGACCAGCTTTCGTGAGGAAGCTTCAGGCTCGCGGCATAAAAGTGGTCGACTCCCGACGAAAGGAGCTCCGTTGCGTGCAACTCGATTCTGGCCGATCGTGGCTGTCCTCGCGTTCCTGGTGGCCGGCTGCGGCGGGAGCGGCGGCAAGAGCAGCGAGTCTGGCGACGAGACCGAGGCGGCATGCACGAAGCCCGCGCTCGAGGCCCCCAACCTGCCG
>VAXT01000189.1:0-503 GCA_005883245.1 Actinomycetota bacterium
AACGAGCCCGCCGCGCTCGTCTGGATGGTGCAGATGAACTGCATCGACATGAACGCCTGGTACTCGCGCGTCGACAAGCCGGAGCGGCCCGACTATGTCGTCTTCGACCTCGACCCGCCCGAGTCGCGGAACGGCTTCGTGCAGGCGATTCGGGTTGCGCACCTCGTTCGTGGAGCGCTGGACGAGCTCGAGCTGCGCTCGTACGTGAAGACGAGCGGCGCCGACGGGATCCACGTCCTCGTCCCGATCGCGCGCCGCTACTCGTACCCCGAGACGTACGAGCTTGCCGAGCTCGTGTCGCGCCGCCTCGAGGAGGACAACCCCGGGCTCGTGACGACCGAATGGCTCAAGAAGAAGCGCCGCGGGGTCCTCGTCGACCATCGCCAGAACGGGCACGGCAAGACGATCGCGTCGGCCTACTCGGTGCGACCCAAGCCGGGTGCGCCGGTGTCGACGCCACTCCGCTGGGAGGAGCTCGGCGAGAAGGTGCGACCGCGCGACTT
>VAXT01000189.1:514-8478 GCA_005883245.1 Actinomycetota bacterium
TGAAGCGAGCCGTCGTGATCGGCTCCGGCCCGAACGGGCTCGCGGCAGCGATCACGATGGCGCGGGCCGGTTGGGAGGTGACCGTCCACGAGGCCGCGGACACGATCGGCGGCGGTGTGCGCTCCGAGGAGCTGACGCTGCCCGGCTTCACGCACGACGTGTGCTCGGCGATCCACCCGCTCGGGCGCGACTCCCCGTTCTTCCGCGACCTCGAGCTCCCTGTCGCCTGGGTCCAGCCCGACGCACCAGCAGCGCATCCGCTCGACGACGGAACCGCCGTGGTTACCGAGCGTTCGCTCCTCGCAACGGCCGAAGGGCTCGCGGAAGATCGCGGTGCCTACCTGCGCGTCTTCGATCGGATCGTCTCGCGCTGGAGCGACTACGAGCCGGTCGTCCTCGGCCCGTTTCTGCCGCGGCCGAATCGCCTCCTGCACGCGGTCGATTTCTCCCTCGCCCGCACCGGGCTCTCGAGCGCACGCGGTCTCGCGAAGCGCTTTCAGTCGGAGCGCGCGCGAGCGCTCCTCGCCGGCCACGCTGCGCACTCCATGCTGCCGCTGGAGACGCGACCGAGCGGGGGAGTCGGCCTGTTCCTGATCGCGACGGCGCACGTCTTCGGATGGGGGTTCCCGCGGGGAGGCTCGCAGCGCCTCGCGGACGCGCTCGGGGATCGTCTCCAGGAGCTCGGCGGCGAGATTCGCACCGCGAGCCCGGTCGACGAGCTGCCTCGCGCCGACGTCGTACTTGCAGACATCGTCCCGCAAGAGCTGGTCCGCATCGCCGGTGATCGCCTGCCCGCCCACTACGCGCGTTCGCTCCACCGGTACCGGCACGGCCCCGGCGTCTTCAAGCTCGACTGGGCTCTCGACGGCCCCATCCCCTGGACGGCGGCCGACTGCAGGCGCGCGGCGACCGTGCACATCGGCGGCAGGTTCGAAGAGATCGCCGAGTCCGAGCGCGCGCCGCGCGAAGGTCGCCACGCGGAACGTCCGTACGTCCTGCTCACGCAGCCTTCGCTCTTCGACGACTCGCGGGCCCCGGCCGGGAAGCACACGGCGTGGGCCTACTGCCATGTCCCCTTTGGTTCGACGGAGGCCATGACCGACCGCATCGAGGCGCAGGTCGAGCGCTTCGCGCCGGGCTTCCTCGCACTGGTCCACGCTCGAAGCGCAATGGGGCCCGCGGACCTCGAACAGCACAACCGGAACCTCGTCGGCGGCGACATCAACGGCGGCACGATGGACCTCCGCCAGCTCTTCTTCCGCCCGGTGCAGAAACTCGTGCCGTACCGGGCCCCGCTCAAGGGCGTCTACCTCTGCTCGTCCTCGACGCCGCCGGGTGGTGGCGTCCACGGCATGTGCGGATACTCCGCGGCGCTGACGGCGCTGGCAGACAGCTAGGCTCGCCGCGCATGAGCACGACCGTCGCCTACGACGTCGACGCGGTTCGCGCGCGGTTCAGCGCGCTCCAGCGTCCGCTGGCCTTCTTCGACGGGCCGGGCGGGACGCAGTGCCCGGACGCGGTGATCGACGCGATCGCCGGCTACCTCCGCGAGTCGAACGCGAACGTCGGCGCTCCCTACGAGACCTCGCGGCGCACGGACGCGCTGATCGCGCACGCGCGTGAACGTGCGGCCGCCTTCCTCGGCTGCAGCGACGAGGAGGTCGCGTTCGGGCCGAGCATGACCGGCCTCAACTTCCTCCTCTCCCGCGCCTTCGCGCGAACGCTGCGGGCCGGCGACGAGGTGCTCGTGACGAAGCTCGACCACGACGCGAACGTGGCGCCGTGGCTGGAGCTTCAGCTCGACCTCGGAATCGTCCTGCGCACGGTCGAGCTCACGGACGAGATGGCACTCGACTACGACGACCTGGAGCGGCAGCTCTCCGACCGGACGCGCGTGGTCGCCTTCCCGGTCGCCGCGAACTCCGTCGGCACGGCAGTCGACGTGCGCCGCGTCGTCGGCCTCGCGCACTCGGCGGGCGCGCTCGCCTGGGCCGATGCCGTCCACTACGCCCCGCACGGCCCGATCGACGCCGCGGCCTGGGACGTCGACGTGCTGATCTGCTCGCCGTACAAGTTCTACGGTCCGCATCTCGGCGTCGCGTTCGGGAAGCGCGAACTGCTCGCGAGCTGGCGACCGTACAAGGTGCGGCCGGCGCCGAACGAGCCTGTCGGATCCCGTTTCGAGCTCGGGACGATGCAGCACGAGCTGCTGGCGGGCTTCGTCGCAGCGGTCGACTACATCGACTCGCTCGGCTGGGACGCGATCACGCGCCACGAGCGCGAGCTGGGAGAGCGGTTCCTCGCCGGGCTGCCTGCGGGGATCCGGCTGTACGGGTTGCCGACGATGGCCGGCCGCGTGCCGACCTTCTGCTTCGACGTCCTGGGCCTGACGCCGCAGGAAACCGCGAAGCGCCTCGGCGAGCGCGACATAGCCGTGTGGTGGGGCAACTACTACGCGCTCGAGACGATGAAGCGCCTCGGCGTCGACGTGGAACAAGGCGCGGTGCGCGCTGGCATCGTCCACTACAACACTGCTAACGAAGTCGACCGGCTGCTAGCGGCCCTCCACGACTTCGAAATCTGAGCCCTTCACCCGGCCGAGCGTGTGAAGCTGGTCGTTCGACCACCGCGAGTCGGGCGCGCCCGTGATGTACCAGCTCGACCCGTTGTCGGCGACGATCATCCCGTAGCGCTTGAGCGCGACGAGCACGATCCGTGCCTGGCGCGGGTAGCCGCTCACGTCGAAGCTCGCCTTCAGGCGCAGGCGCAGCCCCATCGGCGGCAGGCTCGGGTCGTTCGAGTCGCTCGCGTAGTGCCGAGCCGGGAAGACGTACGCGCGCCGCGTGCGCTGGACGGTGAAGCGGAGCGCGTGGTCGATCACGCCGCGCTTGACCTCGTCGTAGCGCGCAAGGCCCGGCAAGATCGGCAGCCCGGCCGCATCGGCCGACGTCCAGCCCGCGGGACGCAGCTTGTTCGAGCGCAGGCTCCAGATCGCGCCCGAGCCCGCAGTCCAGCCGCGGCCCTTCGGGTAAAGGGCGTACAGCTCGTAGAGGCGGCACGAGCGGCGGTCGACGATGATCGCGTGCCTGTCGCCCGTCGAGGAGCGTCCGCCCTCGATCTTGACGGTGCGCGGGATCGGGTACGGCCCGCGGTCGGACTCGTCGGCGTATTCGAAGGAGACAAGCGTCTTGCGCTGCTTGCGGCCCACGACCGTGATCGGGATCCCGATCGGCGCGCCCTCCCAGAGCCCTGAGCCGAAGTCCGCGTGCACGCTCCCGTTGGCGCCGATCGAGCGGACGATCTCGTCCGAGTTCGCCGCGGCCGGGAGGGAGTCGACCCGCTGGTTCCACGGGTTCGACTTCGGGAAAACCGGGCAGCGCGGCGCGGACGGCATCTTCAAGGCACTCGCCGTCGAGCCCCCGAGCAGGAGCGTGCCGAGGCACAGGAACAGGACCGCACTCCTCATGGGTCGGTTATCGACGCGCGGAGCCGTTCGGCCAAGGGGTCGGCATCCCCCCAAAGAGGCGGGCATTCGTCCAGGGGCACCCAGCGACAGACGTAGACGAGCCCGGAGTCCATTCCCGTTCCCGTGACCGCGTGTTCCCACGAGTCCGGGCCGCCGGGCGCCGCCACGGCGTGGAATGCGTGGCTCTCGTGTGCGCCGGGCCCGAAGAGGTCTTTGAACTCCTTCCCGTCGGCCAGGGTGCGGACGATCTCGATCTCGTTCACGCCGGTCTCCTCCTCGACCTCGCGGCGGAGCGCCCGCTCGAGGTCCTCGTGAGCGTCGACGCGCCCGGCCGGAACCTGCGTCGGCACCTCGGGCATGCCCTTGTGGTCGAAGACGAGGAGCTCGCGACCCCGCGTGACATAGCCGACGACCCGCTTGCGTACCAGCGCACCGACGAAGTCGCCTCGCCGGCCCCAGAGCTCGAGGTTGGCGCCGACGGGCACCCAGCGAAACGCGCGGCCGTCGTGCTCCCACGTCTCCGGAAGCCGCTCCGTGGGAGTCACCTGCACGTAGTGGCCGGCCGGATCGTGCGCCACGCCGAGCTCGCGGACGAAGAGCACGTCGATGCCGGCTTCCTCCTTCACCTCGCGAACGGCGGTCTCCGCGACGGTCTCACCTTCCTCGATCCCACCTCCGGTCACGACCGCCGTGTACTCCGGTAGCCCCGGGACGTCGAAGACGAGCAGCTCGTCGGCGCCCGTTACGGGATGCTCGCGGGTGACGTACGCAGTGACGGGTGGCCGGGGTCTCATGCGGTGTGGTGGATTCGAATGGGTCGACCGGTCATTTCAGACGGACGGCGAGCGGAGCCCGCCGTCCTGAAGACGGCGCCGCGAGCGGCGCCTCAGCTCTGTTGGGCGCGCATCTTGGCCTTGTGCTCGCGCTTCTTTGACTGGTACCAGTCGAGCTTCTCGCGGGAGTCCACGTCGCCGAGCGTCGGGTGCGACGGTGTCAGCCCCTCGGCGGCCTGGACGCCGAACCGCTTGAAGAGCACGGCCGAGAACGCCTTGATCTTCATGTCCCCGAACCCTGGGAGGGCGGAGATGCGCTTCTTGAGGTCGGCCGAGTCGGACGCCTCGCGCCAGAGCCTCGACGCGTCGCCGCCGTACTCCTCCTCGACGAGCGCTGCGAGGTCTTGCACCCGGGTCGCCATCGCTCCCGGAAAACGGTGCACGGCCGGCTTCGCGCGGAACGCGGCCTCTACCTGCGCCGGGTCGAAGTGCGCGATCTCGAGCGTTCCCAGGCGCTCCTTGATCTTGAGCGGCCCCGAGAACGCGGTCTGGACGGGCACCTGCTGGTCGAGCGCGAACCCGATCAGCAGTGCGAGCGGCTCGGAGGCCAGGAGCTCGTTCGCCTCGTCGCTGTTCGTGAAGTAGAGCGCGTCGGGGGCCGAGACGGCCATGCCCGTAGGTTACTCCCCGAGGGCCGCCACGACGGCGTCGACGTCCGCGCGCCAGATCTCCTCGGGCACCGGCGGCAGTATCTCGTCCCAGACCGCGGCGAAGCTCCCGATCAGCTGCGGGATCCGGGCCGGGCGCACCATGAACCACCAGTGCAGGTGCTCGCCGCCGTCCCCCCAGCGGCAGACGTGGACGCGGCCGATGTCACCGATCGACCGAATCGCACGTTCGATTCGCCCGAGCAACACCCCGAGCTCCGCGGCCAGGTCGTCGGGCAGGTCTCCCGGCGCCGAGAAGTGCTCGCGCGACTCGAGCATGAGGACCAACGGCAGGCCCGTCGGTCCGAGCGCGAGCATTCGCCAGCGCTCGTTCGTCCAGACGTACTCGTCGTCGGACGCGGCGCAGCGCTCGCAGTCGACCCCGCCCTCGCCGTGGCGCGGTTGCTCTTGCTCGACCGGGGGCCTCAGCGCGCGCGGTGTCATCTCGCCGTCGAACGGAAACGTGTCCCACTCCGCGACCGGGGGCATGCGGAGCGAGCCCTTGACGCGCGCATACAGCTCTTCGGGTGTCTCGGGCACCGGTCCGCGATGCTACTCGCATGGAGTGGCCCGAGTCGTTCTACGAGCTCCGGCGGGGCGTCGGCTGCCCGATGTGCGCTCAGGGGCGGCCCGAGGAGACCGAGTACGGCGTGCGGATCTTCGCGGGCGAGGTCTCGGACGCGTATCTCCAGAAGGCGGGAGTGCAGCGCGGCTACACGATCGTGATCTGGCGCGGGCGGCACGTGGCCGAGCCGACCGAGCTCGATCCCGAGGAAGCGGCCGCGTACTGGCACGAGCTGCTCCGGGTCGGCCGGGCGCTTGAGGAGCGCTTCGAGCCGGTGAAGCTGAACTACGAGCTGCTCGGCAACTCGCTGCCGCACCTGCACACGCACGTGATGCCGCGCTACGAGGACGACCCGAAGCCGGGCTGGCCGTTTCCGCATCCCGAGGAGGAGCCCGCGCCGCATCCGGGAGCCGAGCTGCGTTCGGACGTCGAGGCTCTCCGCGCCCTGCTCGCCTGGAGCAGGGCTGGCCGGCGATCGCGAGCGGGAAGCACACGCTGATCCAGGCGCCGACGGGCTCCGGGAAGACGCTCGCCGCCTTCCTGTACGGGATCGACAAGCTGACCGACTCCCCGGGCGAGGGTCTCCGACTCCTCTACGTCTCGCCCCTGAAGGCGCTCAACTACGACGTCGAGCGCAACCTCCGCGGCCCGCTCGCCGGGCTCGGGTCGAAGCTGAACGTCGCCGTCCGCACCGGTGACACGTCCCAGCGAGACCGCGCCGCCATGCTCCGCGAGCACCCGGACATCTTGATCACGACCCCGGAGTCGTTGTACCTGCTGCTCACATCGCGCGGGCGCGAGATGCTGCAGTCCGTCGAGACCCTGATCCTCGACGAGGTGCATGCGGTTGCGGGGACGAAGCGCGGCGCCCATCTAGCCCTGTCCGTGGAGCGCCTGGACCGTCTAACCATGTCCCGGGACCAGGTCCCAGGACATGTCCAGAGGGTCGGGTTGTCAGCGACGCAGCGGCCGATGGAGGAGATCGGGCGCTTCGTCTCCGGCGGACGGCCGATCGAGCTCGTCGATGCGGGTCGGGCTAAGGAGCTCGACGTGAAGGTGGTGGTGCCGCTCGACGACATGCGTGAGCCGGGTGAGACCGGCTCGATCTGGCCGTCGATCTACCCCGAGATCCTCGAGCTTGTCAAGCAGCACCGCTCGACGATCGTGTTCGTCAACAACCGGCGTCTTGCGGAACGCCTCGCCCTTCGCCTGAACGACCTCGCGGAGAGGGAGATCGCCCGCGCGCACCATGGATCGTTGGCGCGCGAACAGCGGATCGAGGTCGAGGAGCTGCTCAAGAAGGGCGAGATCCCGTGCCTCGTCGCCACGTCGTCGCTCGAGCTCGGCATCGACATGGGCGCGGTCGACCTCGTCGTCCAGGTCGAGTCGCCGAAGTCGGTCGCACGTGGCCTGCAGCGGGTCGGCCGAGCGGGACACGAGCTCGGCGCCGTCTCGCGCGGCCGCATCTTCCCGAAGTTCCGCGCCGACCTGCTCGAGTCCGCGGTCGTCGTCGAGCGCATGCAGGCGGGCGCGATCGAGGAGACCGTGATCCCGCGCAACCCGCTCGACGTGCTCGCGCAGCACGTGGTCGCGATCTGCGCCGACGAAGAGATCTCGGTCGATGAGCTGCACGACCTCGTGCTCGGCGCTTACAACTTCGCCGACCTCTCGCGCGTGCAGCTCGAGAACGTGCTCGACATGCTCGCGGGGCGGTATCCATCAGACGAGTTCGCGGAGCTCCGGCCCCGGATCGTCTGGGACCGGACGGGCGGAGTGATCCGCGGGCGGAGCGGTGCGCGGCAGCTCGCGGTCCAGAACGCCGGCACGATCCCCGATCGCGGCCTGTACGGCGTCCACCTCATCGACGGCGGGGGGCGCGTCGGCGAGCTCGACGAGGAGATGGTCTACGAGGCGCGCGCGGGCCAGACGTTCACCCTCGGCGCCTCGACGTGGCGGATCGAGGAGATCACGCGCGACCGGGTGCTCGTCTCGCCCGCACCGGGCGTTCCCGGGCTGATCCCGTTCTGGAAGGGCGAAGGCCCCGGTCGCCCCTACGAGCTGGGCGAGTCGATCGGCCGCGCCTCGCGCGAGCTGGTCGCTCTGTCCGAGCCCAAGGCGCTCGAACGGCTGACCAAGCAACACTCGCTCGACGAGCAGGCGGCCCAGAACCTGTTGACCTTCCTCAACGACCAGCAGAAGGCGACCGGGGCCGTGCCGTCGGACCGCACCGTCGTCGTCGAGCGCTTCCGCGACGAGATCGGCGACTGGCGGGTCTGCATCCTGACCCCGTTCGGAGCGCGTGTACACGCGCCCTGGGCGATGGCGGTCGGGATCAGGCTCCGCGACGCGCTGGGACTCGAGGCCCAGTCCCTGTGGTCGGACGACGGGATCGCGATCCACCTTCCGGACGCAGATGCCCCGCCGCCGACCGAAGAGCTGATCGTCGACCCGAC
>VAXT01000190.1 GCA_005883245.1 Actinomycetota bacterium
GGGGAGGGATTTGAACCCTCGTCGGACGAAACCGCCCGAAACGGTTTTCGAGACCGCCGCATTCGACCGCTCTGCCACCCCTCCGCGCAGCCCAAGCGTAGCCGAGGTGTTCTCGGTTTCCTGACGCGCGACTGAGTGTCCGTAGGCCGGTGGGACAGTGCTGCGCCGCACGGCCCGCCGGCTGGAGGACGCTCAGGCGCGAGGCGATCCGCGAAGCGGATCGCCGGTCAGGGAAGCGAGAGGCGGAGAAGGAGGGATTCGAACCCTCGAAGGAGGAATTTTCCCCCTTAACGCCTTAGCAGGGCGCCGCCTTCAGCCACTCGGCCACTTCTCCGGAGCAGCACAGGATAGCCGCTCGCCCTGATCCCTCCGGAATGCGCAACGCCCGCCTCGAACCTCGTGGAGCAACGGTTCGTGGGGCGGGCGCCGCATGATGGCCGGGCCTCGAGAGGGGGAGCCGGCGCCTTCATTCTCGCCTCCGCGCGGAGCTCGACACATGCCCCGGAGGGGTGATTTTCTCGATACTGGAGCCATGAGGCTCCGAGTCGGGCGCCGCGAGGTCAAGATCTCGAACCCGGACAAAGTCTTCTTCCCAGAGCGCGGGCTGAAGAAGATCGACCTCGTCGAGTACTACCTCGACGTCGGGCCGTGCCTGCTCAACCACGTCCACCGGCGGCCGATGCAGATGCTCCGCCACCCGGACGGCGCGGGGGAGTGGTTCTTCTACCAGAAGCGTGTGCCGGGGAATCACCCGGACTGGCTCGAGACGGTGCACATCAAGTTCCCGTCGGGCCGCGCGGCCGACTTTCCGGTCTGCAACGACGCGGCCTGCGTTGCGTGGATCGTCAACCTCGGCTGTATCGACCTGCACACGTGGCATTCGCGGGTGACCGACGTCGACCGGCCCGACTACCTGCTGATCGATCTCGACCCGAGTGAGGGCAACCCGTGGCGGCACGTGCGGAAGATCGCGCTGGTCGTGAAGGACGTGATGGACGAGCTCGGCCTGAAGAGCTTTCCGAAGACGTCCGGCTCGACGGGGCTGCACATCCTCGCGCCGATCAAGCCCGAGCTCGGCTTTCCCGAGGTGCGCCGTCTCGCGAAGGCGATGGCGCAGGAAGTCGAGCGGCGGATCGGCGACCAGCGCGTGGCGACGACGACCTGGAAGGTGGCCGACCGGCTCGGCGTGTTCGTCGATTACGGTCAGAACTCGCGTGACCGGACGATCGCGTCGGCGTACTCGATCCGGCCGAGGGCCGACGCACGGGCCTCGGCGCCGCTCGACTGGGACGAGGTGGCGAGCGTTAGGCCGGAGCGGTTCACGTTGACGACGATGCGCAAGCGGATCGACGAGGTGGGCGACCTGACCAAGGGGATGTGGCGCTACAAGCGGAGTCTGGTCCCCCTCTTCTCGAAGCTCGACCTGGAGCCGGCCGACCCCAAGAAGGTCGACAGCGGGCGGCGACGCGGTCGTGTCCAGCGCTGGGAGAGCGAGCAGGGCGGCTGGCAATCGCGCCGGGCCGCCCAGGAGCAAGCGTCGCGCCGCGCCAAGAAGTGACGCCTCCTAACGGGGTCAGACCCCGTAAAGCCTAACTGGGTCAGACCCTGTTAAGAGGCGCAGCGAAATCAGCCCTGTCCGTTGCGGCCAAGCTCTTCCTCTGTGAACGCTTGATACCTCGCCCTCGCAAGCTGTGGATCGACAGCGAAGACACGGAGGAGCGCGGAGGAGGCGACGAACGGCCGCGGCGACCTCAGCCCGAGCGTCTCGGCGTAGCTCGACCAGGGCCAGTCCGCCGGCGAGCTCACGACTCCGGCTCGCACTGGATTCAGGGCGATGTACCTGCACACCTCGAGCAAGTGCGAGTCCGTCTGGACGAACTCCGAGTGGTACCGCTGCTTGAAGACGTGCCCCGACTCGCCGTGTCGACGGTTGTATGTCTGGCCGTACAGCCCGTTCAGGCGCTGCATCCCTGCGGCGAGATCCGCTTCCGGCGTGACGACGAGCAGGTGGTAGTGCGTGTCCATCAGGCAGATGGAAAGGCACGACCACCCGAATCGGATGACCGTCTCGGCCACGAGGGATTCGAACGAGCTCATGTCCGCTGCGTCGGAAAAGAGATCTCGGTCTGCGCACGCAGAGGCGTTCACGTGGTAGATGCCCGACTCCACCTGAATGCGCGGTTCGCGTGGCACGTCTTCGACGCTAGCCGTGGCGGTCTAGGCGCCCGCGGCGCCGTCACACTTCTGGCGCACTTCCCTTACAGGGTCTGACCCTGTGAGGTTTACGGCGTCAGACCCTGTTAAGAAGAGGGTGTCAGGCCGGAAGCGGAGGAACCGCGTTCCGTGGCGGAAGCGGTTCCGCTCCAGCTTGTCGTAGCGCACCTCGCAGACGAGCTCCGGCCGCACGGGATGCCAGTCGAGCTCGCGACCCTGCGTCCAGCGGCTCTGTCCGCCGGGAATCCGCTTGTCGCTGACGAACCCCGGTGCCCGTAGCTTCGGCAGCGCCTCCTCGATCTGCTTCCGCAGCCCGGCGGTGAGCCCGGAGCAGTGGCCGACGAAGTCGAGCTCGCCGTCCTTGTCGTACAGCCCGAGAAGGAGCGTCGAGATCCGGCCCTCCGCTTTCTCGCTGTAGCGGAAGCCGACGATCACACAGTCGGCCGTCTTGTACTTCTTGACCTTGGCCACCGCCTCTCGCGACCCGGGTCGATACGGCGAGTCGAGCCGCTTGGCAACGACTCCGTCCAGCCCGGCGGTTTCGATCCGGTCGAGCCAGCGCTCGGCCTGAGCAGCGTCGCGCGTATACGGCGACAGCTGGAAGCGCTTCGCCTTGCGCTCGAGTTCCTTGCGCCGTTTCGCGAGCGGGAGCTCATGCAGTTTCTCGCCCTTCCAGAGGAGGACGTCGAAGACGATGAACTGCGCCGGGATCTCCGCGGACAGCTTCCGGATCCGGCTCTCCGCGGGGTGCAGCCGCAGCTGCATGGAGTCGAAGTCCAGCTTGCCCTTCTTCGAGATCACGATCTCGCCGTCGAGCGCGGAGTGCGGCGGCAGCAGCTTGCCGAGCGGCTCGAGCTCCGGGAAGTAGCGCAGCAACGGCCGCTCGTTGCGCGACCAGAGCGCGAGCTCCTCACCGTCGTTCTCGAGGATCCCGCGAAAGCCGTCCCACTTCGGCTCGTACTGCCAGTCGCCGGTCGGCAGCTCCTGGACGAGCTCGGCCTCCATCGGCGGGAAGGGGACGTTCTTGCCCGGCATGCGAGAACTAAGCTAGCCGCAATGAGGAGAGTCGCCGTCACAGGGCTCGGCGCGGTCACGCCGATCGGGAACGACGCGCCGTCGACCTGGCGCGCGGCCGTCGCCGGCGAGAGCGGCATCGACTTCATCAAGTCCTTCGACGCGAGCGGCTTCCCGGTACGCGTGGCCGCGGAGGTCAAGGACTTCGACCCGGGCGACGCTCTCTCCGCCAAGGACGCCCGCCGCCTCGACCGCAACGTCCTGCTCGCGGTCGCCGCGGCCGTCGAGGCGAAAGAGGACGCGGGGCTGAACCGCTACGACCCGGCGCGCGCCGGCGTCGTCTTCGGCTCAGCGATCGGAGGCTTCCTCGGGATCATGGAGCAGAACGACGTGCTCGACGAGCGCGGCCCCGACCGCGTGTCTCCCTACTTCATCCCGAGCGTGCTCGTCGACTCGGCGAGCGGACAGATTGCGATCTCCCTGGGCATGCGCGGCCCGAACTACGCGCCCGTCTCCGCCTGCGCGACCGGATCGCACGCGGTGGGCGAGGGCGCCGAGATCATCCGCCGCGGCGATGCCGACGTCATCCTCGCCGGCGGCACCGAAGCCTGCATGCACCCGCTGATCCTGGCCGGCTTCTGCGCCATGCGCGGGCTCGCAGTCGAGGAGGAGCACCCCCCTCGCGCGTCGCGCCCCTTCGACGCCACCCGAGCCGGGTTCGTGATGGGCGAAGGAGCCTGCGTCCTCGTGCTCGAGGACCTCGAAGCGGCCCGCACCAGAGGCGCGAAGGTCTACGCCGAAGTGCTCGGCTACGGGGCCTCGAACGACGCGTACCACATGGCCGCGCCCGACCCGGCCTCGGTCGGAGTGGCCGAGATGATGCGGGCGGCCCTCGCGCGCGCGCGCGTGGACCCGTGGGACGTCGATTACATCAACGCGCACGGAACGTCGACGCCGCTGGGCGACCTCGCGGAGACGAAGGCCCTCAAGGACGTCTTCGGAGCCCACGCATACGAGCTCGCGGTCTCGTCGACGAAGTCGATGATGGGCCACTGCTTCGGAGCCGCAGGCGCGATCGAGGCGATGATGTGCGTGCTCGCGATTCACGAGGGGACGATCCCGCCGACGATCAACTACGAGCACCCCGATCCGGAGTGCGATCTCGACTACGTCCCGAACGAGGCTCGCGAGGCCAGAGTGGACGTCGCCCTGTCGAACGCGATGGGGCTAGGCGGTCACAACGGCTGCGTGCTGCTCGGCCGCGCTGACCGAAACGGCGATTCGCGCGTCTAATCAGACGTGAGGGTTCTCGGAGCCGCTGCACTTACCGCGGGGCTGCTCGCCGTCCCCCTGGCCTCGGCCGCCTCGTTCGGGCGTGCGGCGGAGATCCCGCTCGCGCGAGCCCCGGTGTCCGTGGCCGTTGCCGACGCGAATCAGGACGGAATCGAGGATCTCGTCATCGCCGACGCGACCGCACCGGCGTTGACCGTGCTCCCCGGCAAGGAGGATGGGAGCTTCGAGCAGCCGCTCGACCTCTCCGGCCCCTCTCCGCGGTCGCTTGCGGTCGCCGACTTCGACGGCGACGGCAGCGACGACCTCGCCGTTGCGGGCAGAGGAGAGATCACGATCTACGTCGGCGCCGGCGGCGCCCTCTCCCGGCGCACCACCCTGAGCGCTCCGTCGGCCTCGACGGTCATCGCGACCGACCTCGATCTCGACGGGAACTACGACCTCGTCGCGGCGAGCACGAGCCGGGCTGCCGTCACTGTCTTCATGGGCGCGGATGACGGGACGTTCCTCCCGGGACAGGACTTCGCCACGAACAGTCCTCCCGCCGCTCTCTTCTCCGCCGACCTGAACGGCGACGACATCCCCGACCTCGTGACAGGCGGCAAGGGGGTCTCAGCCCTCATCGGCAACGGAGACGGCACCCTTGGGCCGCCTCAGGTGGTCAGCGAGGTTGCGGGGACGACTGCGATCACGGGCAGCGACTTCGACGGCGACGGCGCGGTCGACCTCGCTCTCGCGCGGACGCCGAACATCGTCGACGTCTTGCACAACGCCGGCGACGGCAACTTCGTGAGCAGCACGTTGTACCGGGTCGGCGCCACGCCCTCGGCGATCGGCGCCACGTTCGTCGACCCGGACTCCAACCACGACCTCGTGACCGCGAACCGAGGGACGAACAATCTCTCGATTCTCCCCGGCCTCGACGACGGGCAGTTCGGTCCCCAGCAGCGCGTCAAGGTGGGCAAGGCTCCGGTCGCGCTCGCGATCGTGGATCTGAACGCCGACGGCATCGACGACGTCGTGACCGCGAACCGGCTGGCGAAGTCGGTCACGGTACTCCTGAACGGCGCGGATGCCCCACAGCCCGTCGTCTGCCTGGTTCCGAGAGCGGTGCACAGGACGCTCGCCGTCGCGAGGCGCCTGGTCGCAGCGGGGCACTGCAAGGTCGCCTCGGTCCGGCGCACGTACTCGCGCCGGGTCAAGAAGGGGAAGGTGATCTCGGTGACGCCGGTCCCGGGCACGCGCCGACCGGTCGACACCCCGGTCACGCTGCTCGTCAGCCGCGGGCGCAAGCCCAGGCGGTAGCCTCTCGGGCCGAGATGGCCTTCATCGTCAACGAGCAGGTCGAGGAGTACGCGGCCGAGCACACGACGCAGCTCGACGAGCTCTTCGAGCGGCTTGCTGCGGAGACACGCGAGAAGACCACCGCCCCGCAGATGATGGTCGGCCGCATCGAAGGCGGCTTCCTGGCGGCGCTCGTCCGGCTCACGGGCGCGAACCGCATCCTCGAGCTCGGCACGTTCACCGGCTACTCGTCGATCTCCATGGCCTCGGCGCTGGCCGACGACGGCCGGATCGTCACGTGCGACGTCGACCCTGAGGCGACCGCGATCGCGCGCCGTTACATGGACGAGAGCGGCCACGGCGACAAGATCGAGATCAAGCTCGGGCCGGCGCTGGAGACGATCGCGACGCTCGAGGGCCCGTTCGACATCGTCTTCATCGACGCGGACAAGCCGAACTACGAGGCCTACTACGAGGCCGTGCTCCCGCTGCTGGCGGAAAATGGAGTGGTGATCGCGGACAACGTGCTGTGGTCGGGACGGGTCGTGGAGCCCGACGGGGACGCGTCGACAGAGGCGATCAAGGCGTTCAACGAGCACGTCCGAAGCGACGACCGCGTGGTCTCGGTGATGCTCACCGTCCGCGACGGGATGACCCTCGTTCAGAAGCGCTAGGCGATCGGTCCGCCCGATCCCGCAGTACGGGTCGAGAGGATTGAAAAGTCGCACTCAAAGTTGTAGAACCCGCCCTAAGCTCTAACTGAGGGCGACACACATAACGGGTAGGGGAGGTTGTCTGTGCAGAAGCGACAGCATGCGCGCTGGGCCTGGCTGGCCGCGTTCGCTTCGCTTGCCATCGTGCTTACGGGCGCGATAGCAGCGGGTGCGAGCGCGGACAAATCGGCGCAAGGGGCCTGCGCGACGATCGCCAAGTACCAACTCCAGAAGCAGACGAACTCGCACGCGGCGAGCGTTCTCGCCGCCTGCGGGCGCACGCCTGCGAGCCAGTCGCAGCTGAATTCGAACTTCTCGTCGCTAGCTCATCTGTCACGGACCCCCAATGACTACGGCGGGGCCGACGTCAACCTCATCACGGGCGGCGAGGGCACGTTCCCGCACGTGACGCAGTCCGAGACCCAGGTCTGGGCTCAGGGGAACACGGTCGTGACCGCATACAACGACTCGAGGACGGCGCCCACCTGCTACCAGGGCGGCTCGTACTCGACGAACGGCGGCACGACATGGACGGACCTGAACGCCAGGCCGTTCTGTACCGGTCACGGCACCGGCTTCGGGGATCCGGTCGTCGTGTACGACGTGCTGCACTCGAAGTGGATCGCCGTTTTCCTCGCCTCCGGATGCGGAGGCCAGGGCCTCGGGGTGTGGACCTCGACCGACGGGATCACGTGGCCCGCAGGGCCGTGTGCCCACAGCGGCACCAGCGACGACCGTGAGTCCGGCTGGGTCGACAACAACCCTTCGAGCCCGTTCTACGGACGCGCGTACATCAGCTTCAACAACTTCTCCGTGGGTGGCGGAGCGCTCCAGGTGATCTGGTCGAACGACGGCGGATCGACCTGGACCGCGCCGGTGACCGTCGTCGGCAGCTTCATCCGTGACGTTCAGGTCACGGTCGGCCCCGACGGCAAGGTCTTCATCGCCACCATGAACGAGGGCGGTGGAGGCTTGAACCCGCGGACGAACATCATGGAGATGTCCGCCAACGGAGGGGCCTCCTGGTCCAGCGTGAACATGGGCGCGTCCTTCCCGGCTCCGGGCGTCGCGCTCTGCTCGTCGAACTCGTACTTCGTGAACATGTACCCGCAGTACTGGCGGCACATGGGCTGGGGCGACGTCGCCGTCGGCCCGAGCAACGTCGTCCATTACGCGTACGCCCAGCACGGTGCGGGTGCAGACAAGGGCGACATCTACTACGTGCGCTCGACCGACAACGGCCTCACGTGGAGCCCGCCGCTTCGCCTCGATGCGGACGGCGGGACGCGCGGTCAGTGGCAGCCGTCCGTGGCAGTCACGCCCGCGGGCCACGTGTTCGTCAGCTGGTACGACCAGCGCAACACCTCAGGCGACGACCTGCAGCGCTTCGGCCGTCTCTCGACGGACAACGGCGCCTCGTGGCAGCCGGCCGCACCGGTCAGCGACGTCACGTATGCGGTGCCGACGCAGCCCGACCCGAACATCCAGCCCTGCTACACGACGGCCGCGTGTTGATCAACGGCGTCGCGCAGCAGGACGTCTTCTACGACAAGATCGCGACGGCGGGGCCACCCCCACCTCCGCCGCCTCCGCCGCCACCGCCGCCACCGCCGCCTCCGCCGCCTCCGCCGCCTCCGCCGCCAGCCTGCACCGGCGGGGCGATCACGATCAACGACAACGGGCCGGCAACGCCGTACCCGTCGAACTGCGTCGTGTCTGGACTGTCAGGCACGATCACGGACCTGAACGTCCAGATCAACGGCCTCAACCACACGTTCCCGGATGACATCGACATGCTGCTCGTGGCACCTGGTGGGCAGAACGCGATCTTCATGTCGGATGCGGGTGGCGGGACGGACGTCGTCAATTGCAACCTGACATTGGACGACGAGGCTGCGACGGCGCTGCCCGACAACACGGCACTCACGTGCCCGGGTAGCTACCAGCCGGCCAACTACGAGCCGGGTGATCCGTTCCCGGCCCCGGCGCCTGCGCCGAGCGGGAACGTCAACCTGTCCACCTTCGACGGCGGCACGCCGAACGGCACCTGGTCGCTGTACGTGGTGGACGACCTCGCCCAGGACACGGGCACGATCACCAGCTGGTCGCTCTCGATCACGACCAGTGGTGGGCCACCTCCGCCTCCGCCGCCACCACCACCGAGCTGTCAGAGCACGAAGATCCTGATCGCCTATTCCGACACCGGCGGTCAGCCGACGATGCTCCGCAATGCGTTGCTGGCAGAGCCAGGTGTAACTGCGGTCGACCTGTTCGACGCGTTCAACGGCACCCCGACGCTGAACCAGCTTCGTCAGTACAAAATCGTCCTCGCCTTCTCGAATAGCG
>VAXT01000117.1 GCA_005883245.1 Actinomycetota bacterium
TCACCGAGCGGATCATCCGCGGGATGGGCGGTGACTCGGAGCGCGCGTACGAGTGCGCGGTCGAGATGACGCGAGCCTGGGAGCACGCCGAGAACTTCGAGCTCTACGAGGACACGCTGCCCGTGCTGGCGGCGCTCCGTGAGCACGGGCTCAAGATCGGGCTCGTCTCCAACACGGGGCGCGACCTAGCCGCTTTCGTCGCCCACCACGCACTCGACGTCGACGCGGCGGTCGGGTCGGGCGCACACGGCAAGACGAAGCCGCACCCGGCGATCTTCCTGTCCGCCCTCGACGAGCTCGGCGTGCGAGCCGAGGAGGCCGCGATGGTGGGCGACTCGCCGGAGGACGACATCGCGGGAGCCCGGGCGCTCGGGTTGCGGGCGTTTCTCGTCGACCGGGAGGGTCGGTTTCCGGTGGCCGTTGGCCGGCTGCCCGATCTTCTGGCCTTGCCCGCCGCCCTCGGCTTGCCGGCAGACACGCCACGGGCGTGAGGCCAAAGCCCCACGCCCGCGTTGCGCACGGCAACCGCGAGACCTACGCGGTGCGCAAGACGCCGCGACGGTGCTGAAGCGCGATCGCCACGGCTCCTGCGCCGAGCAGCGCGAGGACGAGGCCGAATGTCCCGCCGATCAGCGCGTCGCCCCAGTCGAACCCGCGAGGGTGAACGGTCACCGAGGCCGGTAGCGCCCTCGGCTGGACAGGAGTGCTGCGCGCGAACGCCCGGTCGTCGGGGCTGACGACCTTCGAGGTCGACGGGATCGGGATTGCACGGCTGAATGCCCGATCATCCGGGCTCAGACTCTTCGGAGCCAGTGCAGGGTCCGTTCCGCGGTAATACGGCCGACTGTCGGGCGACTGTCCGGACGCCTGCGCGGTTGCGACTCCGATCGCGAGCCCTGCCAGAAGGACGGCGATGAAGCGAGTGAGATGGTGTTTGCCGGTGCGCATCTGCTGCTCCTTTCTGATCTCGGCCGCTTCTTGTCGGCGGCCGTGAGCCCACGTTGCGCTGCGGCGGTCATGAATCGTCCACGTTCGGGTAACGAGCGGACGCTATGCAGTCTGAGAGCATGGTGTTACCGTCATTCGGCGGTAATGGATTTTCGGATCCTCGGACCCATCGAGGTACGCGACGGGGATCACGAGGTAGAGCTCGCGGGCGGCAAGCAGCGGGCCCTCCTCGCCCTGCTGATCGTCAATGCGAACCAAACCGTCTCGACCGACGGCATCGTCGAGGAGCTCTGGGGAGAGCAGCCGCCGCAGACGGCGTCGAAAGTAATCCAGAATCACGTCTCGCAGCTGCGACGCGCGTTGGGAGACGGCTTGCTCGTGACCCAGGGCTCGGGCTACACATTGCGCCTCGAGCCGGGGAGCCTCGACCTCGACCGCTTCGAAGAGTTGCTCGCAGAGGGCCGGCGCGCCCTCGATGGCGGCGACGCCGAGCGCGCCGTCGAGCTCCTACGCGAGGCGCTCGCTCTCTGGCGGGGGACGCCCCTCGCCGATGTCGCGTTCGAGTCGTTCGCCCAGCCCGAGATCGCCCGCCTCGAGGAGCGACGACTGGTGGCGCTCGAAGAGCGAATCGAGGCCGACCTCGCTCTCGGGCGGCACGCCGACCTCGTCGGCGAGCTCGAGGCGCTGATCGCCAAGAATCCGCTCCGCGAGCGACTACGGGCCCAGCTCATGCTCGCTCTCTATCGCTCAGGGCGTCAAAGCGAGGCGCTCGCCGCATATCAGGACGCGAGGCGTACTCTCGTCGACGAGCTCGGCATCGAGCCGGGCCGCCCCCTGCGCGAGCTCCACCAGGCGCTCCTCAACCAGGATCCCGAGCTCGACCCTACCCGGGCAGGCGCGGACCCGGGCACGGGCGTAGCGCCGCGTAGCGCGTTCGTCGGCCGCGACACCGAGCTGGCCGAGCTACTTAGCGGACTCCGGGAAGCGCTCGCCGGTCGCGGTGGGCTGTTCTTTCTAGTCGGCGAGCCCGGCGTCGGCAAGAGCCGCCTGGCTGAGGAGACGATCGTCCGGGCGCGTGCGCAGGGATTCGAAGTCCTCGTCGGCCACTGCTGGGAAGCGGGCGGCGCGCCGGCGTACTGGCCCTGGGTGCAATCGGTTCGCTCTCACACGCGGGCAACTGATCCGCCATCCTTGCGGGAGCAGCTCGGTTCGGGAGCGGCCGATCTCGCTCAGATCCTCCCGGAGCTGAGGGAGACGTTCTCCGACCTGCCGCAGCTGCCCGAAGTCGAGTCCGAGGGAGCCCGGTTCAGCCTGTTCGACGCGACTGCCGAGTTTCTACGGAGGGCCTCGGAGGCCCGACCGATCCTGCTCTTCCTCGACGACCTCCATGCGGCAGACGTGCCCTCGCTTCTTCTGCTCCAGTTCCTGGCCCGCGAGCTCGGGTCGATGCGGATGCTCGTCGTCGGCGCCTACCGAGACGTCGACCCCGTCCCCGGAAGGCCCCTGACCGAGACGATCGGCGCTCTCGTACGAGAACCCGTGGCTCGAAGCCTCTCGCTCATGGGGTTGACCGAGCCCGAGGTTGCCGAGTACGTCGATCTGGCGGCGTCCGAGATTGCCTCCCCCGAGCTCGTCGCGGCACTGCATCAGGAGACGGACGGAAACCCGCTTTTTGTAGTCGAGACGGTGCGCCTCATGGCCGTTGAGGGTGTGCGGCGCGAGTCGGGCAGGGCCGAGATTGCGATTCCGGAGAGCGTCCATGCCGTCATCGCCCGCCGTCTGACCCATCTCTCGGACGAATGCAATCGCGTCCTCGTCCTAGCGGCCGTGCTCGGCCGTGACTTCTCGCTCGACGCGCTTGCCCGCCTCGGCGGCGTCTCCCAGAAGGAGCTCCTCGACGTGCTGGACGAGGCGATGACCGCCCGTGTGATCTCAGAGCTGCCCGGCGCGCCCGGGCGGCTGCGGTTTGCCCACGTGCTGATCCGCGACACCCTGTACGAGGGGCTGACGACGGTTCGCCGAATCAGGCTACACAGAGAGGCAATCGAAGCTCTCGAGGCGCTCTACGGCGACCAGCCGGGACCACAGCTAGCCGAGCTCGCACACCATGCGATCGCCGGGAACGAGTTCGACAAGGCTGTCCGGTACGCGCGCCGGGCCGGCGATCGCGCGCTGGAGCACCTGGCGTACGAGGAAGCCGCGCGTCTCTACGAAACGGCGTTCGACGCGCTCCAGTTCGTGGAGGCGGATGGCGAGAACACCCGGTGCGAGTTGCTCCTGTCAGCCGGTGAAGCCAAGGCCCGCGCCGGCACCGAAGCCGCCGCAAGGGAGGCGTTCCTGGATGCTGCGGCGATTGCGCGCCGTCACAACTTTCCTCGCGAGCTCGCGCGGGCAGCTGCCGGCTACGGCGGCGCACACATGTGGGGACGTGCTGGATCGGACACCCTGCTCGTTCCACTGCTCGAAGAGAGCCTGGAAGCTCTCGGCGAGGAAGACGACGTGCTGCGAGCACGTCTTCTCGCGCGCTTGGCCGGCGCTCTTCGCGACGAGCATTCTCGTGATCGGCGCGACATGCTCAGCAAGGAAGCGCTCGAGCTGGCGCGGAGCACGGGAAGTCCGGCGGCGCTGGTCTGGGCGCTCGATGGTCGCTCGGCGGCGATCATCGCTCCCGACACGGCCGCCGAATGCTTCGCCCTGGCGAACGAGCTCCGGGAGGTCTCGGAGCGATTCGGCGACCTCGAGCGGCTCGCCTATGCGATCGACCACCAACGCACCGTGCTCGTCATGGTCGGCGATCTCCGGGCCGCACAGGTCGATCTGGCCGAAGAGTCTCGAATCGTCCGGCAGCTGCGACAGCCCGCTCAGTTGTGGCAGGTGCGCGCGGCGGAGGCGATGTTCGCGCTCGCAACGGGAGAGCTCGGCCGTGCCGAGGCGCTCATCCCGGAGGCTTTCAGTTTCGGAGAAGGCTCGCTGCCGGACACCGCGATCCCCGTCTACGAGCTCCAGCAGTACGCTCTCGCCGACTTTCAGGGACGCCTCGACGAGGTCGCACCGGCGGTCCGCGATGTGGTCGCTGCGTATCCAGCCCGTGCTGCCTTCCGCTGTGCGCTGCTACACCTGGATGCACGTGTCGGACGTACGCGAGAGGCCCAGCAGGCGCTGAACGAGCTGCGCGCAACCGGTTTCTCGGCTTTGCCCTTCGACCAGGAATGGCTCTGGGGAATGAGCCTGCTCGCGGAAACCGCTGTGCTCCTCGACGATTCTGACTCCGCCTCGGCGCTGTACGAGATGCTCGCTCCGTGGGTGGCGCTCAACGCCGCGGACCACCCCGAAGGAATCAGGGGCTCGGTATCGAGTTACCTCGGGATCCTCGCGACGACCACGGGACGGCGGCGAGATGCGGAGAAGCACTTCGACGATGCCCTGGAGTCGAACGAGCGCATGGGAGTTCGCACCTACCTAGCGCAGACGAAGTACGACTACGCGCGCATGCTCCTCGAGCGCGCTGAACCAGGCGACGCCGAGCGGGCAGGGGAGCTCCTCGAGTCCGCAAAGGCGCTGTCGGACGAGATCGGCTTGCTCGCGCTGGCCGAGCGGATCTCGGACGCGTGAAGTAGGTCTCTAGCCCCGCGACGCGAGAGCCGGGGCCCACGCGGCCACCGGCGAGACGTCGCCGTCGCGCCCGTTCAGGGCCCGGTAGCCCAGCGCGTGCTCGGCCTGCATCATCTTGTGCACCTGCGTCGTGCCCTCGTAGATGATCGGCGCCCGGGCGTTCCGGAAGTAGCGCTCGATCCCGTACTCGGCCGAGTACCCGTAGGCGCCGTGCACCTGGATCGCGAGATGCGCCGCGCGGAACGCAGACTCGGTCGCGTGCCACTTCGCGAGCGACGTCTCCCGCGTGTTCCGCCGGCCCTCGTTCTTGAGCCACGCTGCCTGCATGACGAGCAGCTTCGACGTCTCGTAGCCGAGCACCATCTCCGCGATCATGTCCTGCACGAACTGGTATTCACCGATCGGCTTGCCGAACGTCTGCCGCTCGCGCGCGTACTCGACCGACCGCTCGAGACAGGCCCGGATCACGCCGCACGCGCCCGCGGCGACCGTGAAGCGGCCCTGGTCGAGCCCGTACATCGCGATCTCGAACCCCTGGCCCTCCTCGCCGACGAGGTTCTCGGCCGGCACCTCGACGTTTTCGAAAAAGAGCTCGCCCGTCGAGCCCGCCCAGATGCCGAGCTTGTGCTCCGTGTCGGTCGCGCTGAACCCGGGCATCCCCTTCTCGAGCAGGAACGCCGAGATGCCCTTGTGCTTCGCGGACGGGTCCGTCTTGGCGAACACCAGGGCGTGGTCGGCGACGGTCGCGTACGAGATCCAGTTCTTCGAGCCGTTGAGGATGTAGACGTCGCCCTCGCGCCGCGCCGTCGACTTCATCGAGGCCACGTCCGAGCCGGCCGCCGGCTCGGTGAGCCCGAAGCATGCGAGCTTCTCGGCGCGCGCCTGCGGTGCGAGCCAGCGCTGCTTCTGCTCCTCGCTCCCGTAGCGCAGCAGCGCCAACGAGTTCAGACCGACGTGGACCGAGATCAGCGTGCGGAAGGCCGCCTCGCCACGCTCGATCTCCTCGCATGAGAGCGCCTCGGCGACGAAGTCGAGCCCGGCGCCCCCGTACTCCTCCGGGATCACGATCCCGAGGAGGCCCAGCTCGGCCATGCCTTCGATGACCCCAAGGTCCAGGTGGTGGTTGATGTCGTTCTCGATCGCGTTCGGCAGCACGCGCGCGTCGACGAAGTCGCGGACCGTCTTCTGGATCAGGCGCTGCTCGTCTGTCAGCTCGAAGTCCACTCCGGGCCTGAGTCT
>VAXT01000163.1 GCA_005883245.1 Actinomycetota bacterium
AGTTCCACCAGAAGCGCCCGAACGAACGCAGCCGTCTCATGCTCCCGCACCCGCGGTGACGGTCGCGAGACGCTGGCGGCGAAGCAGGCGCACGAGCCCGTACGAGAGCAGCCACACGAACCCGACCACGCCGAGCAGCGACAGCTCGTCCCCGGGCCAGGCGACGCCTGCGCCCTCGGCGGCCCAGAAGCAGCCGAAGCTCGTCAGCATCACGCCGACTGTGTACTTGATCGTGTTCTCGGGAACCCGCTCGAGCGGCTTGCGGACGAGCACGCCGACGACGGCCACAAGGGCGACGGCCACCGCGGCGCCTGCGATCGCGACGTCGAACCGTCCCTGAGCCGCGCCGAAGGCGATGACGATGAAGACGACCTCGAGACCCTCGAGCAGCACGCCCTTGAAGGCGACCGTGAACGCGTACCAGTCGACCCCGCCGCGTTCGTCGGCACCCGCCGCGGCCGCCCGCTCACGCTCCTCTCGGAATGCCTCGTCCTCGTCGTGGAGCGCCTTGTAGCCGCTCGCGCGGAGAATCGCCTTGCGCAGCCACTGCAGGCCGAAGACGAGCAGGAGCGCGCCGATGACCAGGCGCAGGCCGTCGATCGGAACGTGCCCGAGCGCAGGCCCGAGCACCGCGATCAGGAGCGCGAGCACGAGCAGCGCGACCCCGACGCCGATCAGCGTCGACCGCCAGCCCCGAACCACGCCGACCCCGAGGACGATCGTCAGTGCCTCGACAGCCTCCACGGCGCTCGCGAGGAAGGCTCCGAGGGCGAGGAGGATCGTTCCGGTCATGCGACCGGGTTAGAAGTCGATTCCCGAGACCGGGTGCGGGACATACGGTTCCTCGACCCTTGCGATCTGATCTTCGCTCAGTGACAGCTCTTCGGCGGCGAGTGCGTCCTCGACGTGCTCGAGCTTCGTCGCGCCGACGATCGGCGCGGTGACGCCCGGCTTCTGGAGTAGCCACGCGAGCGCGGCCTGCGCCGGCGGGACGCCCGCGTCATTTGCCACCTCGTCGAGGCGCTCGATGACCGGGACGTCGAGCTCCGGGTCGTAGAGCGAATCGCGGAACGGGTCGCTCCTGCCGCGGGTCGTCGCCCGCTCCTCCGACGATTCGGGGCTGCGTGCCAGCAGCCCGCGCGCGAGCGGGCTCCACGGGACGATGCCGATCCCCTGGTCGAGGCACTGCGGGATCATCTCCCGCTCCTCCTCGCGGTAGATCAGGTTGTAGTGGTTCTGCATCGAGACGAACGGCGTCCGCGCGACGCGCTGCGCCTTCGCGAACTGCCATGCGCGCATGCTGCTGGCGCCGACGTAGCGCGCCTTGCCGGCCTTCACGACGTCGTGGAGCGCCTCCATCGTCTCCTCGATCGGCGTCGAGTCGTCCCAGCGGTGGATCTGGTAGAGGTCGACGTAGTCGAGCCCGAGCCGCTGCAGGGAGCCGTCGATCGACGCGAGGATGTGCTTGCGGGAGAGGCCACGCCCGTTCTCGCCGGGCATCGTCCTTCCGTTGACCTTCGTGGCGACGACGTACTCCTCGCGCATCCCGAAGAGCTTGCGGAGCAGGTTGCCGGTCACGACCTCGCTCTGGCCGCCGTTGTAGACGTCGGCGGTGTCGAAGAAGATGATCCCGTCCTCGACGGCGCGCTTGACGATCGGTTCGGCCTCAGCCTCGTCGAGCGCCCACTCCCGGCTCTCGTGCTTGCCGAAGCTCATCATCCCGAGGCACACCCGCGAGACTCGCAGCCCTGTGTCGCCAAGGTTCACGTAGTCCATTTCGACCTCCTGGTAGTCACCGCTCGAGGACAGCGCGAAACGCGTCTGCGTCGTGTTCCGTGTAGCGGAGCTCTTCACAGGCTAGTCCGGGCTGAGATGACCCAGCTGCGTCGGGCCGGTGGATGCGGGCGAAGGCACGGTGTGCTCGGAACGGTTTGTGCCCGCTCTGCGGTCGGGCGAGGAGCCCTCTGCACGACGCGTTCGGGTGCACCGCGAAGGAGCGCTCCGGCACGAGGGCGACCTGACCCTTCGAGGCATGTCCCGGGACCAGGTCCCGGGACACGTCCCTAGCGGACCAGGCTCGGGACCAGGTCCCGGGACATGTGCTTTGCGGACCTGGCGCGGGCGCATGCACACGCGGGCCGTGCTCGGCACGTTGGGCGCACCTCGTCGGAAAGGAGATCGTCAGGCGGGGGCCGCGATCGTCGGCGCGAGCGGCTGCGCTCCGCATCCCGGGCGGCAGTAGATGCCGGTCGTGACCACGCCCGAGATCCGGTCCATGGGCCCAGATATAGCGCGAGCCGGTGTGTGAAACCAGCCGGATCCGGACATCCCAGTACGTGTCCGTATCCGGCGAGATCCTGACCCGGCAATCCAGCAAGCTCTCGCCGACGAAACAATCGAAGGAGGTGGACGCGATACTCGAAACGCGGGAAGACTCGATGGATGCGCAGGCGCGAGCCGAAGAGGCCGAAGCGGTCGCGATCCTCCACCGCCTGAACGAGCAGTACATCCGCGCGTTCGTCGAGGCCGACGTCCCGTGGTACGTGGAGAACCTGAGCGCGGCGTTCACGTGCTCGCTCGCCGACGGAAGGCGCATCGGCAAGGAAGAGTTCCTGCACATGGTCGCCGCGGGGCCGGGGGTGACCGACGTGACCTTCGACGAGATCGACGTCAAGCCGCTCGGGAACGTGGCACTCGTGCACGGGGTCACGCATTTCGTGCGCGACGGCGAGCGGATGTCGTCGCGCTACACGGACATCTGGCAGCGGCGAGACGGGCGCTGGCGGGCGGTCGCCGCCCAGCTCACAACCGTGGCCTGAGCTACGGACGTCAATGGGTCAGCTCTCGGCGAGCTGCTGCGCCACCTCCCAGATGTGACCGTCCGGATCCGTGAACGCGGCGGTGCGCATCCCCCACTCGCGGTCGATGGGGCCGTTGAGGAGCTCCACCCCGCGCTCCGCAATGTCCGCGACGACCGCATTCGCGTCCTCGACCCAGATCGTCAGCTGAAAGCGCGTTCCCGTCTCGGGGCCGCCGACGCCCGCGGGCGCGATCAGCTCGTGCGCCGCCGGCCTGGCGAGCAGGTTGACGATCGTGTTCTCGAACCGGAAGGCGGCCGAGCTCTCGTCCTCGTAGACCACGGGCGCGTCGAAGACCTGCTCGTAGAACGCCTTCGACCGCGCCGGATCCTCGACGAACAACGTGATCGCGCCGACGCTCTTCAGCGACTCGCTCATTTCCGACTCCTCTCGCTTTGGTGACTAGTCCCTGTTCAGACAGCGGCCACGTACAGAACTCATCGGGACGCTAGGCCGTCGCGTGCCCGTCGAACTGCGGCAGGTCGTCCGTGATCTCGAACCACGGCGCCTTGGAGCCGACGAAGATGTGCTTCGTCGGCCTCATGCCGGGCTCGTCGACGAGCGAGCCGAGCGCAACGTGGACGTACTCGCCGTCGCGCACGACCGAGTAGAGGAGCGAGCCGCACTTGGCGCAGCGTGTGTCGTTCAGCGTCTCCTCGCCGTGGACGAGCAGCGAGTCGCCGCCCTCCAGCACCTCAAGCTTCCCGCTCTCGATGCCCGCGAACGGCTTGAACGCAGAGCCCGTTGCGGCGCGGCAGCGCGAGCAGTGGCAGTTCGAGGCGTACAGGAACTCGTCCGCCACGCGGTAACGGACCGCTCCGCACTCGCACCTTCCGTTTAGCATCTCGGACGCCACGCGCCCATTGTCTCGTAAGCTGCAACTGTCGTTCTCAGCCAGCGGAAGGAGGCGACGTGAACCGCGTATCGGAGATCCTCGGCGACAAGGGTCACGACGTGCTCGAGATCGAGGCGGATGCTCCTGTCCTCGAGGCGGTCAAGCGGATGGTCGACGCGAACGTTGGCTCGCTGCTCGTGACGAAGGACGGTGACGTCGCCGGAATCGTGTCCGAACGGGACTACCTGCGCCGCGTGGCGCGCGACGGGCCGACCGGCGACGAGGTGACCGTCGGCGAGATCATGTCCTCGCCGCTGATCGTCGTCAGCCCGGAGACGACGATCGACGAGTGCATGGCGCTGATGACCGACCGGCGCATCCGTCACGTTCCGGTCGTCGAAGGCGGCGAGGTGGTCGGGATCGTCTCGATCGGCGACGTCGTCAAGTTCAAGTCGAAGCAGCAGAGCTTCGAGATCCGGTACCTGACCGACTACATCACCGCGGGCTGAACGAGACGCTGACAGATGCGCGTCGCGCCCTCTTCGGCGGGCTGATCGACCACGCGCCGACCTTTCCGCCGGAGGAGCTGCCGCTCGACGAGGGGCTTGCCGAGCACCGACGCGTGCGTGCGGGCGACGCGGGCTGGATCGTGAACCGCTTCGTCTGCCCCGCCTCGAAGCTCGGCGAGCTCGGCGACGAGCGGCTTCGGCTCTCGGTCGTGATCGACACACGCGAGCTCCCGCTCCCTGATCCGAGGATCGAGGCCTTCGAGGCTGGGGGGGTCGATCCCGAGGTGCTGTTCGACGCGGCACCTGAGGTGTACTGCGAGCTGCCTCTTCGCGATGACTTCTCGTTCCGGATCCTGCAGCTCGGCGAGCTCGAGCTGCGCGCGAAGGTGCGCTGCGGCGGCTCGGTGCTGCCCTCGGTCCCGTCGTTGGCCGAGTTCGTGCAGGCGTGCCGCCGGCTCGAGGTGCCCTTCAAGGCAACGGCCGGGCTGCACCATCCGCTGCGCCGCGGGCACGAGCACGGTTTCCTCAACCTGCTCGCGGCGGCGGTGTTCGAGGACGAGGAGGACGCGCTCGCGGAGGAGGATCCCGACGCATTCGGAGTCTCGGCCGAGTCCTTCCAGTGGCGGGATCGGTCGGCCGGCGCCTACGAGATCGCCCAGGCGCGGGAGCTCTTCGTCAGCTTCGGAAGCTGCAGCGCGCAGGAGCCGATCGACGGCCTCGCGGCGCTCGGCATGCTCCCCTGATCGTGCTCGTCCTCTCGCGCGCCGACGTCCGCCGCCTCCTCGACCTCGATCGGCTACTCGACGCGCTCGAGCGTGCGTTCGTCGAGCTCAGCGCCGGGCGTGCGTCCGTTCCGTCGCGCATCGCTGCGCACACCGAGCGCGGGCTTCTCGCCGCCATGCCGGGGTACGCGGATGGGATCCTCGAGACGAAGCTCGTCTCGGTCTTCCCCGGGAACCACGAGGTCGGCCTGCCCACCCACCAGGCCACGATCGCACTCTTCGACGACGAGACCGGGAAGCCGCTCGCGCTCATGGACGGCACCGAGATCACGGCGGTGCGGACGGGCGCTTCGTCGGCCGTGGCTTCGCGCGCCCTCGCACGGGAGGACGCGCGCGTGCTGGCCGTGCTCGGAGCGGGAGTGCAGGCGCGCTCGCACATCGACGCGATGCGGCGCGTGCGGGAGCTCGCCGAGGTGCGGGTCGCGAGTCGGACGCTGGAGCATGCCCAGGCGCTGGCCGAGGAAATCGGCGGCACGCCCTACGCCTCGTTCGAAGAAGCCGTCGACGGAGCGGACATCGTCTGCGCCTGCACCGACGCGGGCGAGCCGATCGTCAGCGCCGCGTGGCTCGCGCCGGGGATGCACGTGACCTCGGTCGGAGCATCCCGCGAGGGGCCCGAGCTCGACCCGGCGGTCATGAGCAGCGGGCTCCTCGTCGTCGAGTCGCGCGTCGCCTTCGAGCCGTACCCGGCCGGAGCGCATGAGCTTCAGGGGCTCGACCCGGGCTCGGCCGCCGAGCTGGGCGAGATCCTGGCCGGCACGCGCGAGGGCCGCACCTCGGCCGAGCAGATCACGGTCTACAAGTCGATGGGGCACGCGGTCGAGGATGCGGCCGCGGCCGGGCTCGTCTACCGCCGCGCGCTCGAGGGCGGCGGCGTCGAGGTCGAACTGTGATCCCGCTGGCCGAGATCGAAGCGGCTCGCAAGCGCCTGGCCGGTGCGATCGTCCGCACACCACTCGTTCGACTCGAGCTCGTGGACGCGCCTGCAGAGATCTACCTCAAGCTCGAGAACCTCCAGCCGATCGGCGCCTTCAAGCTGCGCGGCGCGGGCAACGCGCTCCTGCTCGCCTCGCCCGACCAGCTCGAGCAGGGCGTCTGGACGGCCAGCGCCGGCAACATGGCGCAGGGCCTCGCCTGGTGGGCGCGCCGCCTCGGCGTGCACTGCACCGTCGTCCTTCCCGACACCGCTCCGGAGACCAAGATCGCAGCGATCAGACGGCTCGGCGCGGACATGATCCCGGTCACGTTCGAGGAGTGGCACGAGGTCTTCCGCACCCGCACGTTCGCGGGTCTCGACGGCCTGCACGTGCACGCCTTCAGCGACGACGCGGTCATGGCCGGCAACGGCACGATCGCCCTCGAGATCCTCGAGGACCTGCCCGAGGTGGATGCGATCGTCGCGCCGTACGGAGGCGGCGGCCTCTCGTGTGGCATCGCATCGGCGATCCGTGCGCTATCCCCGTCGTGCAGGGTCTTCGCGGCCGAGGTCGCCACAGCCGCCCCGCTCGCCCCCTCGCTCGAGGCCGGGCACCCGGTGCAGGTCGACTACACGCCGAGCTTCGTCGACGGGATCGGCTCGCCCGAGGTCTTCCCGGAGATGTTCGAGCTCGCACGAGAGCTCCTGGACGGTGTACTGGTCGCCGAGCTCGCCGAGGTGGAAGACGCGGTCCGGCTCCTCGCCGAGCGGGCGAGGGTCGTCGCCGAGGGCGCCGGTGCCGTCCCCGTGGCACTCGCACGAAGCGGAGCCGCGGGCACCGGCAAGGTCGTCTGCGTCGTCTCCGGCGGCAACATCGACGCCTCGAAGCTGGCGGAGATCCTCGGCGGCTCATCGAGCCCGATGTAGTGATTTCCCCGAGACCGCGTTATCGTCCGGCCATGTCACGAGCCTTTCTTCTGGCAGTCGCGGCGGCGGCGACTGCGATCGCCCTCGTGCCAACAGCCGATTCCGCCTCGTCCCACAAAGCCGCCGCCTCGCCTCAGCCGCAGATCTTCGTGATCGGGTCGAACGGCGCCGGCGAGACGAACATCACTCGGAACACGAGCGGCAACGACAGTCCCTCGTGGTCGCCGGACGGGACGAGGATCGCGTTCTCGTCCAACCGCGACGGCAACTGGGAGATCTACGTCATGGAGGCGGACGGTTCCGGGATCACCCGGCTGACGATCAATCGCTCCGCGGACGACGCAGCGCCCGCGTGGTCACCCGACGGCTCGAGGATCGCATTCCACACCAATCGCGACGACAACTACGAGATCTACGTCATGAACCCCGACGGCAGCGGACAGACGAACCTGACGAAAGAGTCCGGGTCGGAGGACGCGTCACCGTCGTGGGCGCCGGACAGCTCGAGGCTCGTCTTCGCGAGTGAGGGCGACCTGTACACGATGAGAGCCGACGGAAGCCAGCAGGCCCGGCTGACGAGCGGCAAGGTCGAGGACCAGTTTCCCGCCTGGTCGCCGGACGGGACGAAGATCGCTCTCGCGGCGAGCGTCGGCAGCAAGACGTTCATCGAGGTCGTCAAAGCCGACGGAACGGGTCGCACGCGTCTGACACATGGAGGCCTCGAGGTCGAACCTCGCTGGTCGAAGGACGGCTCGAGGATCGCCTACGCCGACTTCAAGACCGGGCTCGGGCACATCGTCGTGATGAACGCCGACGGGACCGGTGCGACGCCACTAACGGGCTTTCCGAAGCGTGCCGACTACGATCCCTCGTGGTCGCCCGACGGCACCAAGATCCTGTTCGCGGGCTACCTCGACACCGCTCCGCCGCTTGTCCTGGTCGTCGGGCCTCCACGCCAGCGGGTGCTCAAGCAAAAGGGCGTGCTCATCCTGATCGCCTGCGACGAACTGTGCCGGCTCAAGGTCTCCGGCCTCGTCACGATCGCCGGTCACCGCCGGAAGCTCAAGCTTCGCACCGCCACCATGAAGATCAGCGACCCGAAGCTGCTCACGCTGCGCCTGGCCGGTACGGGCCTGCGCAAGGTGCGGGCCGCGCTGGCGCACAGGAAGAAGGTGCGTGCGGCGATCGTCATTCGCGGCGTCGATGCGGCCGGGAACGTGCGGACGAAGCGGTACCGGGCGACGCTCAGACGGTAGCGCCCTCAGGAGCGCGGGCGCCGGAGATCGACGTGGACGCTCTCGCCCTTGAAGAGCCTCGCGTCGCGATCCCACGGGAAGAAGATGACGACTCGGAACGCGACGCGCTCGCCCGATGCCGTGCAATCGAGCCAGTCCTGCTCGTGGGTGCCGGTCACGTCGGCCGCCTCGCACACGCCCTGCGGCCCGATCACGATGTCGGTCAGCTGGAAGTCGATGTCCGGAAACCCGCCGAGGAGGCCGCCGTAGAAGCGCGCCGCGCCCTCATGGCCGTGCCAGACATGCTCGGTTCCGACGATCTCGTAGACACAGTCCTCGGTCAGCGTCGCCAGGAGGCCTGGCAGGTCGCGTCGCTCCTCAGCTTTCGAGTGTTGCTTCCAGAGCTCGCGAATCGCCTCGTACTCGGAGGGATCGACCGGGCGACCGAGCAGCTCGCGGACGTCGCTCATCCCTGGGTAGGCTCCCGCTCGTGGCCACGCGCCTCGCAGACGACACGCTCTCCGCCTCCTGGCTCGCCGCCCGCTTCGCGATCGAGCCCTTCCGGCTCGAGGCGATGCGCCGCGACGGCGAGGTGATCGCGTTCCGGCCGGCCGGCGCCCGCGAGCACCACTACCCGCTCTGGCAGTTCGACGAGGAGGGCAATCCGCTTCCGGTCGTTCCGCGTGTCGTGCGCGAGGCGCGAGCGCGTGGCCTCCGCGGCAACCGGCTGTACGAGATCCTCTCCGCGCGCGCGGGGCTGGGCGGCGACAGGCGCCTCGCCGACTCGCTTCGCGAGGGCCGTGTCGACCACGTGCTCGACGCGATCCGCTCGGCCCGCCTCTAGCCCTCCTCCCGACGGTGCGCTCCGGCCAGCTCCTCGAGCGCTGACGGCTCGATGTCGTCCGTGCTGGCACACACGACCTTCGCCGGCGTGACGGCTCTCAGCGTCGCTGTCCGGCGTCCGCCCTCGACCAGGGCGCGAGCGCCAAGGATCGCACCCGGCCCGACCTGGGCGAGCGTCTCCCCGTCCACCTCGACGGCCAGGATCCCGTCGAGCAGGAGGTAAATGCCGTCACCGGTCTCGCCCTGCTCGGTGAGCGTCTCGTCGACCGCGAGCTGGCTCGGCTTGGACGTCGCGTCGCTGCGCATGATCGTCTTCGACAGCTCACGCTCGAGTGCCGACTCGGCATCGGTCACGAAGGCGTCCGAGTCCTCCGTTCCCCAAGGCGTGTTCTCCCCATGCGCCTCGCGGTACCACTGCTCGAAGTCGATCGTCCCCGACTTCTGGACGAGCTTGCCGTCCTTGTCGTAGATCCAGTGGCGCGGGAACGGGCTCGCCCCGACGAGCTCGTGCTCCGAGGAGCCGTCCGCCTTGATCGTCAGCGCGAGGGTCGTCCAGGCGATCGCCGAGTTGATCCGGAAGAACGGCTTGCCACTCACGCGGCGCGGGGCCGGAGCGCCCGTGCGTCCGCCTGCGGTCTGCTTGAAGCGCACCCAGCCGTCGCCGACCTCGGGCTCGCTCTGGATCGTGGGCAGCGCGACCGCGGCCACGCTCAGCTCCTTCGGGCCGACCTTGATCCGCGTGACGCCCAGGTGCCCCGTCCCGAGATGACCGCAGTCCGTGATCGATCCGTCCTCACCGACCTCGATGAAGGCACGCAGCTCGTTGGCCTCGCGGAACGCATCGGCTTCGCGCATCGCGTCGAGGTCCTCGATCACGTCCGGCGGCGGGTCGTCGTAGTGGGCGACGCCCATCGTGAACGGGAGCTTCGGGAGACCCTCGACAGCCTCGGACGGGATCCAGGAGATTGCGGTAACTGATGACTCGATGCGCACGGCGCTCCTCTCGTTGCGTCGGAAGGCGAACTCGCCGGAAACATCAGCACATGTCGAGCGCTGAGAGCAAGGAGGAACGGCTCGATCGGGAGCTGATCGAGCTTCTGAACGAGCTTCGGGTCGCGCTGCCGGGCGTCCAGGTGCTGTTCGCGTTCCTGCTCGGCGTACCGTTCACACAGCGCTTCGAGCAGGTGACCGAGCTCCAGAAGGACGTCTACTTCCTGACGTTCCTCTGTGCGGCGGTCGCCACGGCACTGCTGATCGCGCCCTCCGCGTACCACCGGCTCGAGTGGCGCCGGGGCGACAAGGAACACCTGCTCGTGGTCTCGAACCGTCTCGCGCTCTCGGGCACGGTGTTCCTGGCGCTCGCGATCTCCGGGAGCGTGTTCGTCGTCACCGAGATGTTGTTCGACGCACCGAGCGCGGCCGTCGTCGCAGCGCTGATCGCAGCCTTCTTCGGCTGGTTCTGGTACGGCCTGCCGCTGCTACGGCGCGCGAGACACTGACGCTCGGTTTCCTGGCGCGGCGCTGCGTGCCCGTATGCCGGTGGGACAGTGTTTGACGACACGGCCCGCTGGCAGGAGGGTGCGCAGCGGCGCGAGGCAGCACGCGGACGCCGGCTCCGCCGGCCGGGAGCGGGACGCCGGCCAGGGAAGCGAGGGCTATTTACTCGGCGCGGGCGCTTCGGGCACGTGCAGCAAGTTCTCGACCTCCTGGACGCCCTGCACCTTCTTCGTCCGCTGCTCGAGGTCCTTGATCAACTCGGGCTGCTCGACCTCACCCCGGAGGACGACTTTGCCGTTCTCGGCGTTGACGTTGATCCGCCCCTTCGGGATGTCCGCGTCACGGAAGATCTCCGTCTCGACCTTGTGCGCGAGCGTGACGTCGTCCGGCTGCGGCTTCTCCTCTTCCTTGAGGTGGGTGGCCTTCTGCTTCGCGGCCGACGCCTCGGCGGCGACGGAGCTGCCGGCAGCTCCGACCTTCCGGGACGCGTTGCGGAAGAACGCGGGGACCCGCTGGCGGGCGAGAGCGCGGCGGCGGCGCCCGTTCTGCGGATCGAAGAAATAGGCGAGCATGGCCCCCATGGCCATGTATCTGAGCTTGCGAATCATGCGTCTCCTCTGGCTCGTTGGCAGGTTCGAACTACCCTAAACGGCCAGGGCAAAACGGTGCGACCGACTCGGTGACGGTGGGCTAGTCGCCCCAGTCGAAGTCGCGCGAGCGACCCCAGAGCGTGTCTTCGTCGGCGGCCGGTTCCGGCTCGGGCGCGAGGCTCGCCAGCTGCTCCGGCGGGATGGACTCGGAACCGTCCATCGTCTCCTCGATCCTCGCTTGCTCTTCGGTCTTGAACAGGGGGTGGTTCTCGAACGGATCGTCGCTCGAGTATCGCTGGAGCGGCATGTTCTGCTCGAGCTCGGAGTTCTTGCGCTTCAGCTCAAGGTGTTCCTGGATGACGTGCGCAAAGACGGAAGGCGTCTCTACCGGCATCGAACCTCCCTGGTCGGTAGGTCGCATGTTGACGGGGGACGGCGGGGGATGATAGCGGGGTCGGGCGAAGGAAGCGAGGCTACCCGCCCCGGCGGACGAGTAGGATCCGCTTCGTGGCCCGCTTCAAGCGCCTTTTCCCCGGCAAGATGGGGCCGATCGGGGTCGCGATCGCGGCGTACGACATCTGGCGCCGCATCCCTCCGCGACACCGCAGGATGCTCGTCGCCGAGGCCCGGAGGCACGGTACCCGGGTCGCCAAGGCGGCGGTCGAACGGCGCCGGCGCCGCCGCCACTAGGCCGGGCCCTCCAGCACGTCGCGGACAATGCGGTCCTGCACGCGGAGGTGCGACGTCGGGTAGCCCTCGCTGGGGCTCGCACGCCACGGCCGCCCGACGTACCGCAGCGGAAGGCCGACGACCGCGTCCTCGAGCCGGTGGCGGATGGCACGCCATGCACCCATGTTCTGCGGCTCCTCCTGGGCCCACACGACCTCCCGGAGCGACTGATACGACCGGACCAGCTCGGCCGCGTCCTCGACCGGGAACGGATAGAGCTGCTCGAGCCGAGCGACGGCGATGCTCTGGGCCTGCGGCCTGAGCTCGTGCCCGACGATGTCGTAGTAGAGCTTCCCGGAGGTGAGGATGAGCCTCGTCACCGCGGCGCGGTCCGTGACGGCCGGGTCGTCGAGGACGGGCCGGAACCGGCCGTGGGCGAGGTCGTCCAGCCCGGACGCGGCCTCCTTGAGCCGGAGCAGACCCTTCGGGGTCATGACGATCAGAGGACGGGCGTTCGGATCGAGCGCCTGCCGCCGGAGGAGGTGGAAGTACTGCCCCGCGGTCGTTGCGTTGACGACACGAATGTTCTCCTGCGCCGCAAGCTGGAGGAAGCGCTCGAGGCGGGCGCTCGAGTGCTCCGGCCCGTTCCCCTCGTAGGCGTGGGGGAGAAGGAGCGTGAGCCGCGACGTCTGACGCCATTTCGCGAGGCCGGAGACGAGGAACTGGTCGATCACGATCTGGGCCCCGTTGACGAAGTCGCCGAACTGCGCCTCCCAGAGCACGAGCGCCTCGGGGGCGGTCACCGAGTAGCCGTACTCGAAGCCGAGCGCCGCGTACTCGGAGAGCGGCGAGTTGTACGCCTCGATCGAGGCGGATGCGTCGGCCAGGTCCTTGATCGGCGCGTGCTGGGCGCCCGTGTGCGCGTCGTGCAGGACGAGGTGGCGGTGCGAGAACGTCCCACGCTCCGTGTCCTGGCCCGTGAGCCGGATTGGGATCCCCTCGACGAGCAGGCTCGCGAACGCGAGCGATTCCGCCTGGCCCCAGTCGATCCCGCCGGTGTCGAGCGCTTCAACACGACGTTCGAGCATCTTCACCAGCTTCGGGTTGATCGTGAAGCCTTCGGGGACGTGCACGAGCTCGCCCTGGAGCTCGCGCAGACGCTCGGCCGGAACGCTCGTCTCGACCGACGCCTCGGCCGCGACCGGCGTGTTCTCGCCGCTGGACTGTTGTGCTCGCGTGAGCTCCGTCTTGAGCGCCTCGTGGGCGGCGCGCATCCGCTCCTGCGTCTCCTTCACGAGGCGTTCCGCGTCCTCGGCAGAGACTTCACCCGCCTCGGCCAGGCGCTCCGCGTAGAGCGCGCGCACGCTCTGGTGGTTCGCGATCCGCTCGGCCATCAGCGGCTGCGTGAAGGAGGGCTCGTCGCCCTCGTTGTGCCCGTGGCGCCGGTAGCCGACGAGATCGACGACGACGTCGCTTTCGAATCGCCGCCGGAACGCGAGCGCGAGCCTGACCGCCGACAGCGCGGCCTCCGGGTCGTCTGCGTTGACGTGGATGATCGGGGTGTCGAAGCCCTTCGCGAGGTCGCTCGAGTAGCGCGTCGAGCGCCCGTCGGCGGGATCGGTCGTGAATCCGATCTGGTTGTTCGCGATCAGGTGGAGCGTGCCGCCGGTGGTGTAGCCGAGAAGCCGCTGGAGGTTCAGCGTCTCGGCGACGACCCCCTGGGCGGGGAACGACGCGTCGCCGTGGATCAGGATCGGCAGCGCCACCGCCGGGTCGTGGACGCCCGAGCGGGACGAGCGGTCGGTCTGCTCGGCGCGCGTGACGCCCTCGACGACGGGGTCGACGGCCTCGAGATGACTCGGGTTCGCAGCCAGGAGCACGGTCGCGTCTCCCGCTTTCGTGCTTCGGCGGCCGACGGCTCCGAGGTGGTACTTGACGTCGCCGCTCGCCCCCTCGGCACTCGCGGCGATCGCCTCGATCGTGCGCTCGCCCTCGAACTCGCGCAGCAGCTCCTCGTACGGCCGCCCGATGATGTGCGCGAGGACGTTGAGCCGCCCGCGGTGAGCCATTCCGATCACGACCTCGTGCGCGCCCGCCTCGACCCCGAGCTCGACCGCCTCGTCGAGCATCGGCACCATCACGTCGAGCCCTTCGATCGAGAACTGCTTCTGGCCGAGGAACTGCCGCTTCAGATAGTGCTCGAAGCCCTCGATCTCGGTCAGCCGCTCGAGGAGCTGCCGGCGCTCGTCGGCGCTCAGCGGTCGTCGGTAGCGGCCGGACTCGATCGCATGGCGCAGCCACACGCGCTCCTGGTGGTCCGAGATGTGCTCGATCTCGTACGCGATCGTCCCGCAATAGATCTCGCGCAGCTTCGGCAGGACCTCGGCGAGCGTCTCTCCCTCGACCCCGACTCGAAGCACTGACGCAGGGATCAGGGCCTGGAGCTCAGGTGTCAGAGGCGGCTCGAGCAGCTCCCCCTCGAGCGCGGGGTCGCCGACAGGCTCCGAGCCGAGCGGATCGAGGTTCGCCGCCAGGTGCCCGTGAGTGCGAATCGCCTTGATCAGCGCCATTGCGGCGGCGACGCCGCCGACGAGCAGCCCGTCGGCCGCGGCCTCTGCCGGTGCGGGTGCAGGTGCGGGCGTCTCCGGCGCGACAGTTGGAGGCTCGACCTGCTCGGGCTCGGGCTCGGGGGGCGGCGCCTCCGTGACGGCCGCCTGCACACGAGCTCCGTTCTCCTTCAGGCTCTCCATCAGCCGGGCGAGACCTGGTAGCGCCTCGACGGTCGCCGAGTCGCCGCTCTCGAATAGCGATCGCCACTCCTCGGGCACCGCCTCGGGATTCTCGAGGTACTGCTCGAGCAGTGCCTGGGCGTAGCCCACGTTCAGCCCGTCAACGTCACGCACGCTCATTTCACGTTCGTTCTACCACCCCCACTCCCTCCGGGAGCGGGATTCGATTCAGTAGATCGGGTTGCTCGTCAGGACCGCGATCGCCATCCCGACCAGCCACGCGGCACTGCCGGCGACGACCGCGGCTGCGGCCAGTCGCGCGTGACGTTCCTTCGCAAGCCCCGCTGCGATCAGAGCGATCAGGATCGCGAACGGCGCCAGGCGCAGCGGCCGGTAGACGAGCGCGATCGCGCTCGCGGTGAGCGAGATCGCCGCCAGGAACCCGGCCGCAGTCTCGGCACCACTCGAGCGGCGCTCCTCGAAAGGCGCCGTGCTCACGCGTGCCGCCTTGAGCGGGGCGCGCGGGCCACTCGCACGTCACGACGATCCGGGCCGCCTCGCGGCGACCTCGGCCTGTGCGCCCTGGGCCGCGGAGGCCTCCGCGGGCCCGGCTCGCGCGGGACCGTGACCCTGGCTCCCTCGAGCGGTTTCGGCTCGGCCTTGACCGCCCAGTAGCAGACCCCGGCGAGGTAGAGGATCGGCAGCTTCAGGATCACCATCATGAAGAGCAGCTCGACCACTCTGAGAGTGTAAGCGAGGGGCGCCGTCCACTGTCAACCTGCCCAGTAGAGCCGCCTGGCTCCGCTGTAGTCGGGGTTTCCGCGGTACGTCCTGGGCCAGGTTCCCGTGCCGCAGGCCTCGCACTTGGCCTCGATGATCCGATCCTCGTTGTAGGCCGTGTTCGCCCAGTAGATCATCCCGATGTGGTACGTGGAGGCGAACGCATCCATGTACACGGTGTTCGCCTTCGCCACGGTCGTGTTGGGCGCGCCGGTCCCGTACTTGAAGTCGGCAGCGGCGTACGGTCCGTGGACGTTCTGCATCCACGCGTGGTAGCGGAACCACGGGTCGCCCGTCTCCGCCCTTTCCCACCACGACTTGAACGTGAAGCCCGAGCAGTCGCCGCCCTCACCGAGCGTGTTCGGATCCTGGGGCGGATCGCCGGGCGAGTCGTCGACGTTGTTCCCGTTCCAGCAACCCCCGCCCCACTGGTAGCCCTCCGCAGCGGCGACGTACGCGTAGTCGCGGGCGTCCGCCCTGGTTACCGGGTCGTGGTTGTAGAACGTGTCGTTGCATCCCCACTGAAAGCGGGTGTGGTACGCGCCGGCCGGCGTCCCGATGACGAGCAGGCCGAGCACGAGACCCGCGAGCAGACCTGTCGCAAGACCCCTTCTCATTTCGTCCCTCCGATCTCGAACTTCGCGATCTCGATCCCCGACGGATCGGACCGCAGCTGATAGAGCGTGCTCCCATGGAGCCGGAACCGACTCAGCGACGCCGACTCGGCCCACTCCGCCGGTTCGACGTCGAAGCTCTGCAGGAGCCCTTCCGGCCCCAGGCGAAGCACACGAAACTGGGCGTGCTTCTCGTTCCAGAGACGGACGACGACCACCATGCCGTCGCCGTACGGCTCCGCGAGCTGCACCTCGCCGAAGCTCGACTCGCTCTGCAGCAGCCAGGCGCGCACGAGGCGATCGCCCCGAACGAGGGCGAGCCTCACCGCCCCAGGCGACGCGTGGACGACGACCCCAAACCCGCCATCGGCGCTCCGGGCGGGCTGCGCCGTGGCCAGCTGGCGCTCGGGGCCGAACGGCGGTCGGCCGGCCCCAGTCGGGTGCCACATCTCCGACGGGTACGAATGGACGAGCGGACCGCTCGGGCCGACGCGGATCATGTCCGCGATCGGCTCGGCGAGCTGCGCGGCCGCGACCGGCGCCCCAGCAGCCGTGAAGGCGCGGACAAGCGGCTTCGCCGCCGAGTCGAGGACGAAGATCGTCCCGGCGCCGTCCACGGCGAGATCGCCTTCGCCACCCGAGAACGGGATCGGCACATGGGCCGGCCGAGCTCCGCGGCGCAGCAGGACCAGCCTGCGGTTGACCTGGTCGAGCAGGACGACCGACCCGTCCGGAGCCACGTCGAACGCCGACGGTCCGATGCGCGACTGCTCACGAGCGCTGTCGAGGCCGATCGCGGTGTCGCCACGGCCCCACGAGAGCGCACGCACGACCGACGAAGGTGCCCGCGTCCGCCCGAAGTGCGCAGAGCCGAGGTCGACCTTCGTCCAGTCCGCGAGCGACCAGACATGCTGGGGCGCCGCCGCGCCTGCCTCGGGCAGTGACGCCGTTTGACCCCGTCCGTTGTCCATCACCACGTAGTAGTCGAGCCCCGCTCGCGTCTCCCCCGCAGGAACGACCGCGGAGAGAAGGCCGTCAGGCTCTCGCCGGAGCGGCAGCTTCGAAAACGCGGAGTGTCCGCCTGGACGGACGAAGACGGATCCCGACGGATTGCAGTGCGGTTCGTGCGCGTCCAATCGGGCCCCGCAGACGACATCGAACGACAGCTCGACCGGCTCGCCCGCGCGCGCGAGCAACACAGGTGTGTGCAAGATCTCACCGAACCCGGCGGCGCGAACGGCTACGCGCTCGGGACTGCTTGCCCCGACGACGTTCACGGTGAGCATCGTCGCCCCGACCACCGCTCCCAGGGCGAACCCGGCGAGCGGCCATCTCCATTTCTTCTTCATTCCGGCCTCCTCGTTGTCGGAGTTGACAACGTAGCGGCTGAGGAATCACGCGTCTGTCACACCTCTGTATCGAAAGGCGCGCCGCGCGAGCGGGCTCAGGCGGTCGCCGGCGCAACCGGCTGCGCCACGCCGATCATCGAGTCGCGCGTCACCAGCGCGGCCAGCTCCTGCTCGCTCAGCTCCTCAGTGCCCTCCGGCTTGCGCGGCAGCACGATGTACCGCACGTCGGCAGTGGAATCGAGCACGCGCAGCTCGACGTCTTCGTCGAGCTCGAGCCCGAATTCCGCGAGCACTCCATGTGGATCGGAGACCGCCCGTGAGCGATACGGGAGGCTCTTGTACCAATCCGGCGGCGGCCCTAGAAGCGCGCGCGGGTAACACGAGCAGAGCGTGCAGACGACCATGTGGTGCACCGTCTCCGTGTTCTCGACCGCGACCACGACCGGCGACGGCCCCGAATCGAGATCGAGCTCCTGCGCCGCCGCCCGTGCGTCGGCGAGCAGTCGTTCCTTGAACTCGGTATCGACCCACGCGCGTGCCACGAGACGCGCACCGTCGGCCGGCGAACGCGAGACGAGCCGGTCGATGTTGCGCCGCACGTCCTCCCGCTGGACGACGGCCTTCTCGACCAGAAGCTCCTCGAGCGCCCGTGCACGTGCCGCGGCCGGCGGCTCGCCGTCGGCGGTGATCGGGTCGTGCGAGTGGTCGTGGTCGTGCTCGCTCATTCCGCCTCCAGCCAGTGCTCGAAGATGTCGACGAGAGTCGTGTCACCCGCGCCCCGGCGAGCCTCGAGCCAGAGCTCCTGCTGCGCGAAGCAGACCTGGTACAGAACCCGCTCGGGAAGCCCGTCGGCGCCGTACGCACGCGTCTCCGGATTCCGGAACCGGCCGTGGACGCGCTCGACACGACCGCTCTTGCCCTTGACGTAGCCCGGCGTGCGATGGTGTCCCTCGTGCGTCCGCGCCGCGACCCGCACGCGCTCGCCCGCACGAAACGTCACGTGAGCCTCGCGTCGAGCTCGCCGGGGGCCAGGACGCCTTTCTCGACGAGGATCGTCTCGGCCGAGAAGAGCCAGCGCTCGTAATAGGACGCGCGCTCGTACTCGTCCGGCGGCATGCTCTCGATCCCGCGCCGCAGCTCGTCGACGTTCATCAATCCCTCGCTGCTGAGCGCGCTGACGAGCGCATCGGTCAACAGCTCCCAGTCTGCGAGCTCATGCTCGCTGCGATCGATCGGCATGTCCGTCGGCCACACGCCACGGTCGTGCACCGCCCGCTCCATGCGGCAATTGTACGGCGGTTACGAAACGCGCATCGAGAGCGAGCCGGCGGCGTAGCCCGGCTTCGTCGCGCTGAAGGTCAGCCGGCCCTTCTTCCGCGGGCGGAGCTTGAGAGTGACCTTTCCCGTCGACTTCGTGCGGCCGCTCTTCGCCTTGATGCCTGCACCGGTGACGCGCACCGTCGCGCCGGCGACGGCATGGTTCAGTGGATCCGAGACGGTGACCACGACCTTCGTCCACCGCTTCCGCCGAGCCTGACGGTTGACCGCGACCTTGAGCCTCTGGGCGATGTCGATCCGCTGTGCCTGGCTGAAGTCGCCGACGTTGAAGGCTTTGTCCCGCGCAGCGACGCGCCAGTAGAGGGTCCCACCGGTCGCGTAGAACGGATTCGTGAGCAGCGGCGCGTAGCTCGTGTTGTCCGTCGTCACGTCCTCGAGTGTCGTCGAGAAGTCGGGCCGCTGCGAGATTTGGACGCGGAAGTCCTTCGCCCCGAGCTTCCAGTTCCAGGAGAGGAGAACGTGGTTCCCGGAGAAGCTCGTCCTCGCTCCGCTCGGCTCGCTCAGCGTCCGCGTGAACGGCGCGTACGCAGACCACGGACCGGTGACGACGCCCGACGGCAGCTTCGGGAACTCGGCGCGAACCCGCCAGCGCCAGATCCCCGGCCCGAAGAGGTAGACGAATGAGGCCAACGTCAGACGATTGCCGGGCCACTCCTGATGCTCGCCGCTCGGCCCGTCCAGCGCGAACGTGTACCCGGAGGCGGCGTCGGGAGCTTGCGCTGGAACGTGCGGGCGGTCGACCACGTGAGCCCGATCAGGTTCTCGTCGTCGGCGCGCACCCGCCAGTAGAGGGTGGTGTCGGCGGGATGGACAGTGAACGGGGTGTACGAGGTCGAGGCGGTCGTGACGTCTTCGATCGGCGTAGCGAACGTCGGCTCCTGCGCGATCTGGAAGCGGTAGCGGCGCGCTCCCTGGACGGGCGTCCACCGGAAGACAGGTTGGTCGGTGAGCAGTGCTCCGTCCGCGGGCGACATCTGCGACGGCGGCAGCGACTGCTTCTGGAAGTTGGACGGAGCCGCCGACAGCGGATCGCCCACGGCGCCGCTTCCGTTGAAGTTCGTCGCGGGCAGGACCGCCCAGTAGTAGAGCGTCGTCTCGTCCGAGTACGTGGTCGGCTTGACGAGGCTGCGCGGCGAGTACGCTGGGATCTGCGTGAACGCGTAGTCGACGATGTTGCTGAAGTTCGGGTCCTTCGCCACGATCACGAAGTAGCTCTGCTTGCCGGCGAGGGGCCACCAGGTGACTAGCGGCGTCAGGCGCGTCAGCGTGCCGCGGATGGGCAGGAGGTAGTCGTCGGCTCCCAGGTAACCGGGGTTGCACGGTGGGCTGCAGGGGTCGCCTGTCGGATAGCCGACCCACTGGAAGGCGGTGCCGGTGCCGTCGTCGAGGTACGTAAAGTCTCCATAGACGTCCTGGAGGCCGACGTCACGCTCAGCCTTCGCCCGGACGCGCACGCAGTACCGCTTGTTCATGGCGAGAGCCGGCTGGTCGTAGGCGACACTCATCGCGTCGGGGTACGGCTTGATGTTGTTCCAGCCAGAGCCGAGGGGGGACCAGGACGGGACCGAGGTCGTGACCCGCCACCCCGTGGGGCTTCCCCAATCGCAGGTGCTCGCGTTGTACGGCGCGACGTCCACGAGGTAGGCCGACGCGCCTGGAACCGAATCCCACTTGAGGATCGGCACGTCCGTCTGGTAGCCGGCGGTCCCGGGATCGAGGTCCGTGCCCGGGTCGTCCAGATGATCACGGACATGCAGGTTCTTGATGCTCGGCGCGGTCACGGGCGGCACCTTGTCGAAGGTCTTCACGAAGTCGGGCCCACGGTTCCAGACGCCGGCGTTCCCGGCCGCGTCGAGGGCACGCATGCGCCAGTAATAGGTGTTGTCGCGGAAGACCACGGTCGGCGCGAGCGACGTGGACGTCGTCAGCTGCGTGCAACAGACCTTCGAGCCGGGCGCGAAGTCGACCGAGGAGTTGACCT
>VAXT01000118.1 GCA_005883245.1 Actinomycetota bacterium
AAAGACAATCGGTTCTCTCGTTGAAGACGGTCGGAGCGATGGCTCCAACGCAGGATGCGCTCTACCGCGAGCTCGATCTCGACCTCTCCTGGTCGGAGCGCGACCTCCCCGAGCGAGAGCGGACGAAGCACGTTCACCGGTTGCACCCGTACCTCGGGAAGTTCGTCCCGCAGCTCGTCGAGGCGCTGCTCGAACGGCACCTTCCGCGCGCGCGGAACGTGCTCGATCCTTTCGCGGGCTCGGGCACGACGCTCGTCCAGTCGCTCGAGAGCGGGCGTGACGCGACCGGGGTCGACGTCGCCGCGTTCAACTGCTTGCTCATGCGCGTGAAGACGGCCGAGTACAACCTGTTCACGCTCGAGAACGAGCTCCGCGACTCGCTTCGCCGACTGGAGGCGTTCGACAGCGCGCGCCCTCCTCGGCCGCACGCCTTCGTGGATGCCTGGTTCGCGCCGAAAGCAGCGGCCGAGCTCGTCTTCTACCGCTCCCTGATCGCCGACTACGAGCACGGGGACGTGCTGCGCGTCGTACTGGCGCGGGCCGCCCGGTCCGCGAGACGCACGACGCACTTCGACCTCGACTTCCCCCGTGAGCCGCAGCTCGGCGAGTACTGGTGCCACAAGCACCGCAAGACCTGCCGGCCCGTCGAGCGCGGCGAGCACTTCCTGCGCCGCTACGCGCTCGACACGCTGGCGCGGATCCGCGAGTTCTCGCGCGTGCGCGCGCGTGGACCTGTAGCTCAGGTCGTGCACGGCGACGCTCGTGAGCTGGAGCTCGGCGGCCCCTTCGACGGCGTGGTCACCTCGCCGCCGTACCCCGGGTTGATCGACTACCACGAGCAGCATCGCTACGCGTACGAGCTGCTCGCGCTCGACGACCGCCGCGAGCTCGAGCTGGGCGCCGCCGAGCGGGGCCTAAGCGCGAAGGCGATCGGCGAGTACGTCGACGGGATCGCAGCCGTCTTCGCGAATGCGCGCGGGTCGCTGCGGCGCGGGGCGCGCGTCGTGATCGTGATCAACGACCGCCGCGAGCTCTACCCGGAGATCCTCGAGCGGGCAGGCCTGAAGATCGAGACGCGCTACCGGCGGCATGTCAACCGGCGGACCGGCCGCCGAGCGGGCGAGTTCTTCGAGGACGTGATCGTCGCCCGCTAGGGGCCGCGCGAGTTTTCAGTTTCGGCACGATCCGGTCACAGACACGTGACCCCGCGGCGCCTAGCGTGGAGCGTGTGCTCGCGCGCACCATCACGCACGCGCTCGTCGGTCTCGAGACTCGCCGAGTCGAGGTCGAGGCGCATCTCGAGAACGGCTTGCCCGGGTTCGCCATCGTCGGGCTCGCCGACCGCGCGTGCCAGGAAGCGAAGCATCGCGTGAGAAGCGGAATCGCTTCGGCCGAGCTCGAGTGGCCGCTGCGACGGATAACGGTCAATCTCGCTCCTGCGGCCCTGCGGAAAGAGGGCTCGGCGTTCGACCTGCCGATCGCACTGTCGATTCTGGCTGCGTCCGGCCAGATCCCCCGCGATTCGCTCGCGAAGCACGCGGCGGTGGGCGAGCTCGCGCTCGACGGACGCCTGCGACCCGTGGGCGGGGTGCTCGCGCTCGCCGAGGCCGCACTCGAGGCGGGGCTGCCGCGGATACTCTGCGCCGCCCGTTCCTCGCCCGAGGCGGCGCTCGCCGGAATCGAGCCTGTTCCCGTGCGTCACCTTGCGGACGCGGTCGCCTACCTGCGCGGCGAGCACGATCCCGAGCCGTGGGTCCCGGCTAACGGCCGGCCCGTGGAGCCACCGATGCTCGACCTGGCCGACCTGCGCGGTCAGGAACGCGCGAGGCGGGCGCTGGAGATCGTCGCCGCGGGCGGTCACAACCTTCTGCTCGCGGGGCCGCCCGGGACGGGGAAGACGATGCTCGCGCGGCGGCTGCCGAGTATCTTGCCGCCGCTGTCGCCCCCGGAGGCGATCGAGGTCACGCGGATCTACTCGGTGGCCGGGATGCTCGCCGCCGACCGGCCGCTCGTGACAACGCGCCCCCTCCGCTCACCGCACTACAGCGCCTCCGTCGCCGCGCTCGTCGGAGGCGGCCCCGGGCCGAAGCCGGGCGAGGTCAGCCTCGCCCATCGAGGTGTGCTCGTCCTCGACGAGTTCGCCGAGTTCCAACGGCCGGCGCTCGAGGCGCTTCGCCAGCCGCTCGAGGACGGTTTCGTCAGCATCGCACGCGTCGGTGGACGAGCGGTGTTCCCGGCCCGATTCCAGCTCGTCGCGGCTATGAATCTCTGTCCCTGCGGCGCTCGTGGCGATCCCGCGGTCGACTGCAAGTGCTCGCCGCAGAGGCTCTCCGCGTTCCGGGACAAGCTTTCTCGCGCGCTCCTCGACCGCTTCGATCTGGTGGTCGCGATGCCCCGGCCGCGCGCCGCCGAGCTGGCCGCTCCTCCCGGCGAGGCATCGGATCCGGTGCGGCACCGGGTCGCGACTGCGAGGAAGCGCCTCGACGTGGCCCGTGCAGCCTGGACGAAGGAGGCGACCACGCTGCTCGACCGCGCGGTCGAACGGCTGCCGCTCTCGGGACGCGGGCGCGCGCGGGCGCGGTGCGTGGCCGAGACGATCGCCGCCCTGGCGTCGGAAAACGCCGTCGCGGCCGAGCATCTCGCAGAGGCGCTGGCGTACCGGTCACCAACCGAGCTCGGAGCACCGTGAGCGAGTTGGCGCTCGCTGCCTTCGCCGCCGAGACGGGCTCGCACCTCGTGCACATGCCGCGCGACAGGCGGTTCCGGGTGTTTGCGCGCGGGTTCGACGAGACCGGCTATCTGACCCGGCTCCGAGAGTCGGGCGTCCGCTGGGTTGCACGCTCGGCGTCGCACTTCCCGCCGCTGCTCCACGCGATCCACGATCCGCCCGCCGGGCTCTTCGTTCGCGGAGCGGCAGGCCCGGATCTCCTGCGGCGAGCCACCGTCGCCGTCGTCGGGGCCCGCTCGTGCTCGCCCTATGGGGCCCAGGTCGCGCGCATGCTCGGGCGCGAGCTCGCCGGCGCGGGGCTCGTCGTCGTCAGCGGCCTCGCGCGAGGCGTCGACGGAGAGGCGCACCGCGGCGCGCTCGAGGCCGGTGGCACGACCGTGGCCGTGCTCGGCTGCGGGATCGACCGCGACTATCCGGCCGCGCACCGGGAGCTCGCGAGTCGGATTCGGGCGAGCGGCCTCATCGTTTCGGAGTACGCCCCCGGCGTTGAGCCTGCGCCCTGGAGGTTCCCGGCGCGGAACAGGATCATCGCCGGGCTCTCGGCGGCCGCGGTCGTCGTCGAGGCGCGAGACCGAAGCGGAGCGCTGATCACGGCCGACCTCGCGCTCGAAGAGGGGCGCGAGGTGTTCGCGGTGCCCGGCGAAATCACCTCGGCCCTGTCGTCCGGGACGAACGACCTCCTCAAGCTCGGCGCGTCTCCCCTGACGGCGTCGACAGACGTGCTGGACATCTTCGGTCTGACCGCGCCCGCAAACGAGTCGGTGAGTCTCGGCCCGTCGGCGGAGATCGTCCTCGCCCGCCTGCGCGACAGCCCTGGCGCGGTCGCGGGAGGGGGTGTGTACCGGGCGAATTAGCATCGCGACAGATGACTGACTCGTACTGGCTCTCGGAGCCTGCGGAGCAGCTCCCGCGCGTCACGTGTGGCGGGCCCGTGGACGTCGTCGTGATCGGCGGCGGCGTCACCGGCTGCTCCTGCGCGCTCACGCTCGCGGAGGCAGGGCTCCGCGTGCGTCTCTACGAAGCGCGGCGCGTCGCGTCGGGGGCGAGCGGGCGCAACGGCGGTTTCGCGCTTCGAGGGCTCGCGATCTCCTATCCCGCAGCGCGAGAGCGGTTCGGAAGCACCGCGGCCGAGGCGCTCTGGCGTTTCACCGAGCGGTCCCTCGACCGCATGGAGACGCTTGCCGGCGATGCGCTACGGCGCGTCGGAAGCCTTCGCCTGGCCGATGACGAGGAGCTCGCCGCTGTCCGCGCCGAGTACGAGGCGCTCCGTGGGGACGGGCTCTCCGCCGAGTGGGTCGACGAGCTCGGCTCGCCACTCGCCGCCACGTTCCGCGGCGCGATCTTGCACCCCGGCGACGGGTCACTTCAGCCCGCCCGCTGGGTGCGGCGGCTTGCAGCTCGTGCGGCCGAAGCGGGCGTGGAGATCGCCGAGGAGACCCGGATCGAGTCGCTCGAGGACCTCGAGGCGGAGCACGTCGTCATCGCGACGGACGGCTACACGCACGGACTGCTTGCGGAGCTCGACCGGGCGATCAAGCCGATCCGCGGCCAGGTGATCGTGACCGAGCCGCTTGCGGAGACGCTCTATCCGCGTCCGCACTACGCGCGACACGGGTTCGATTACTGGCAGCAGACGCCCGACCGCAGGCTCGTCCTCGGCGGCCGCCGCGACCGGAGCCTCGAAACGGAGTTCACGAACGAGGAGTCGATCACCGAGCCGATCCAGGCCGAGCTCGAGACGTTCGCCGCGGAGCTGATCGGCGAGGAGCCGCGAATCGAGCACCGCTGGCCCGGAATCTTCGGCACGACCGAGGACGAGCTCCCGCTCGTCGGGCGACTCCCGGGCCGCGACCGAGTCTGGGTCTCAGCGGGCTATTCGGGCCACGGCAACGTGCTGGGCCTCGGCTGCGGGGAGCTCGTGGCGCAGGCGATCCTCGGTTCGCCTGCGCCAGAGCTCCAGTACTTCGATCCTGCGCGGGTCCTCTACGACGAAGCCGTCTGAGCGCCCATGCCCTCGGGCATCGGAGCCGACTCGTCGGCCTGCCAGACAGAGAACTCGTTCCCGTCCGGATCCTTCGCGTGCGCGAACCAGCCCATGCTCGGCACAGGCATCTTCTCGTCGGTCTCACCGCCGAGAGAGCGGATCTTCTCGAGCTCCGAGTCGATGTTGTCGGCCTCGAAGTAGACCCTGATGCCCTTGTCCTCACTTGGATAGATCGCACCTCCGGGCTCACCCTCGAACATGTTGTACTCGGGTGCGCCCTCCTGGCCCTCCGCGTAGTTCTTGAACGACCAGCCCGTGAGCTTGCCCCAGAAGAACTCGAGCGATCGCGCGCGAGGGCTAGGTCACGTGCGTGAGCACACGGTCGAGCGGGCGCGGGATCTTTTCGAGGTCGAGCGCGTCGACGAGCAGGCGCGCGTAGCGGATCTTCCGGCTCCCGCCGCTGCCCATGAACCGGCGTAGCTGCTCCTCCACCGGCCGGCCCTGCCACGCGGGCTGCTTCTGAAGCGTCCGGAACGGGCCGAGATCGCCCTCTGCCTCGATCACGCACTCGACCGCGGTGGCACCGTGCGCGCGGATCAGCTCGTCCTCGAGGTCTTCGACGCAGACGTAGAAGCCGAGCTGCTCCATGTCGGCTCGCGTCAGCTTCGCGCCCAGCCCGGCGCGCTCGAGCCCACGCGCGAACTCGCCCTCCTCTGCCGCGTCGCACAGCCCCGCGAGCCTCAGCCCCTGCGGAACGAACAGATCGAGGAAGCGCCCGATCGCCTGCGCGCCGCCGATCGGCACGAGCGAAATGCCCAGTGCGTCCGTGTCCACGCCTCTGCGCTCGGCGAGCGCCTCGATCGCGACCATGTCGCTCGTCCCCTCGACGAGAATCACTGCGCTCGGGCTAAAGCTCAAGGGTCGGGAGGTCCAGCTCGTCCTCGGCTTCGATCGCTGCGAGCGCGATCGCGAGATCCTGGATCGCGAGCCCGGTGGAGTCGAACGTCGTGATCTCCTCCGCGGACTGCCGGCCCTGAGCCTCGCCCGCGAGCACCGCGCCGAGCTCGGTCACGCCGCTTCGCTCGAGCTTGCCGGCCTCGACTGCGTGCACGAGCTCGCCGTTGTGGCTCGCCTGCTCCCAATCGTCCGCGAAGATCCGCGTGCGGAGCAGCTCGTCGACGGCGATCTCGGCCTTGCCGGGGCCGTCGGCGCCCATGAGGCTCACGTGCTGGCCGGGCCTGAGCGAGCCCTCCGCGAGCAACACCTCGTGCCCGGGCGTCATCGTCACGAGCAGATCGGCGGCGAGCGCCTCGTCCCGGGTTGCGACGCGCGCGCCGAGCTCCTCGGCCGCCCGCTGCGCGTGCTCGGAGTCCAGGTCGTAGAGCGCCACGTCTCGCCCACGGGCCACGAAGGTTCTCGCTGCAGCGAGTCCGTTCACGCCTGCGCCGGCGATTGCGGCCGTTTCCGCGTCCGCCCGGCCGAGCGTCTCCGCCGCGAGCACCGCCGCCGCACCCGTGCGCAACGCCGTGACGGCGCCCGCGTCGAGCGCCGCGCGCAGCGAGCCGTTCGACGCGTCCGACAGGAGGACGAGCCCCATCACCGTCGGCAGCCCCTGAGCCGGATTCCCAGGGAACGACGTCACCCATTTCAGAAGCGCGTGGCCGGCGCCCAAGGCGGGCATGGCCCGAAAGTCCCCGGCCGGATAGGCGGGCACGTAGACCTTCGGCGGCATCGTCCACTCGCCGCGGGCGTACGCGACGAACGCATCCCGCACGGCCTCGAGCGCGCGCTCCGGCGAGACCGCCGCCCGGACCTGCTCCGCGGAGAAGACAGGAACGCGGCTCAAACGGTCTTCACGGCCACGATCAGCTTCTCCATCGCAGCCTTCGCATCGTCGAACAGCATCACGGTCTTCGCGTCGTAGAAGAGCGGGTTGTCGATCCCCGCGAACCCGGGCGACATCGAGCGCTTGATCACGACCACATTGCGCGACTTGTCCACGTCGAGGATCGGCATCCCGTAGATAGGGCTCCCCGGCTGGTTGCGCGCGGCCGGGTTGACGACGTCGTTCGCGCCGACGATCACCGCAACGTCCGTCTGCGGGAACTCCGGGTTGATCTGCTCCATCTCGACGAGCTCGTCGTACGGGACGTTCGCCTCGGCGAGCAGCACGTTCATGTGCCCGGGCATGCGGCCCGCGACCGGGTGGATCGCGTACTTGACGTCGACCCCCTTCCCCTCAAGGAGCTCGGCGAGGTTGCGGACGTCGTGCTGCGCCTGCGCGACCGCGAGCCCATAGCCGGGGACGAAGACGACCCGCCGGGCGTACGCGAGCATGACCGCGACGTCGTCCGCGGTCGCCGAGCGCACGGTCGCGCCGTCGGACCCGCCAGCCACCGCCGCCTCGGTCGCGTCGAGCTTGCCGAACGCGCCGAAGAGAACGTTCGCGATCGAGCGGTTCATCGCCTTCGCCATCAGCGTCGTGAGCAGGGTTCCCGAAGCGCCGACGAGCATCCCGCTCACGATCAGGACGTTCGAGTGCAGGACGAACCCGGTCGCCGCGGCCGCGAGCCCGGTGAACGCGTTCAGGAGCGAGATCACGACGGGCATGTCCGCGCCTCCGATCGGGAGCACGAACACGACGCCGAACAGCGCCGCGACGAGGATCGCCGCCGCGAGCAGCCAGAAGCTGACGCTCGCCATCGCCACGGCGCCGAGCGCGATCGAGCCGACGAACAGCAGCGCGTTCCCGACCTGCTGGCCCGGGTACGTGATCGGCCGTCCGCTGATCAGATCCTGCAGCTTTCCGAACGCGACCATCGACCCCGCGAACGAGATCGAGCCGACGAGCGCCGAGAACACCGTCGAGACGCCACGCTCGACCCCGACGTCACCGTTCAGCGCCCAGACCGTGTGGAACTCGACGAGCGAGATCAACGACGCCGCGCCGCCGCCGACGCCGTTGAACAGCGCCACCATCTGCGGCATCGCGGTCATCTTCACCTTGCGCGCGCCGACGACCCCGATCGCCGAGCCGATCGCTATCCCGGCGGCCATCCACCAGTAGCCGGTCACGACCCGCTCGAGCGAGAGCGTGACGATGACCGCCCAGAGCATCCCGGCGGCGGCGATCTGGACGCCGAGGCGCGCGTGGCGAGGCGACGAGAGAAAGCGCAGCGCGAGGATGAACGCCGCGATCGTGAACAGGTAGAGGAGGTTGGCGGTAGTGGCGCTCACTGAGGCTCGTCGGGCCGCTTCTTGAACATCTCGAGCATCCGGTCGGTGACGACGAACCCGCCGACGACGTTCGCGGACGCAAGCACGACCGCGATGAACGACAGGATCCGCATGAGCAGCCCGGGGTGGGGCGTCCCCATGACGATGATCGCGCCGACGATCACGATCCCGTGGATCGCGTTCGTGCCGGACATGAGCGGCGTGTGTAGCAGCGTCGGCACCTTCGAGATGACCTCGAAGCCGACGAACGCGGCCAGGACGAGGATCGTCAGCTCCGTGACGAGCTGCGCGCTCATGCGGGCACCTCCTCCTTCCGTGTGACGCACGCACCGGCGGTGATCTCGTCCTCGAAGTCGAGCTGGAGCTCCCCTTCGGGCGCGAGGTGCTTGACGAGCGCCGAGACGTTGCGCGCGTAGAGCTGGCTCGCGTGGTACGGCATCGAGCTCGGGAGGTTCGTCGGGCCGAGGATCGTGACGCCGTTGTGCGTGACTTCCTCGTCGGGTCGCGTCAGGTCCGCGTTACCACCCGCCTCGGCCGCGAGGTCGACGATCACCGAGCCGGGGCGCATCGACTCGATCGCCGACTGCGGGATCAGTTTCGGGGCGGGCCGGCCCGGGATGAGCGCGGTCGTGACGACGACGTCGAAGTCGCCGATCCGCGCCTCGAGCTCCTCCTGCTGGCGGCGCTGCTCCTCGTCGGAGAGCTCGCGCGCGTAGCCGCCTTCGGTTTCCTCGCCGACGACACCGAGCTCGAGGAAGGTCGCGCCGAGGCTCTCGACCTGCTCCTTGACGACGGGCCGGACGTCGAAGCCGGAGACGACGGCTCCGAGGCGGCGCGCGGTCGCAATCGCCTGCAGCCCGGCCACGCCTGCCCCGATGACCAGCACCTTGGCGGGGACCACGGTGCCGGCCGCGGTGACCAGCATCGGCAGGAACTTCGGCAGCCGGTCGGCGGCGAGGAGGACGGCCTTGTAGCCGGAGACGGTCGCCTGAGACGAGAGCGCGTCCATCGACTGCGCCCGTGTGATGCGGGGGATCGACTCCATCGCGAAGGCAGTGACGCCGCGCGAGGCGAGGCGCTCGATTCCTTCCTGGTCGGTGAGCGGCTGGAGAAAGCCGATCAGGACCTGCCCGTCACGCAGCTTGCCCACCTCGTCCTCGCTCGGCTTGCGCACCTTGGCGACGAGATCCGCGGCCCACGGGTCGCCGATCGCTGCGCCGGCCTGGGTGAACGCCTCGTCCGTGAACGAGGCCGCCTCGCCCGCTCTCTGCTCGACGACGACCTCGATCCCGTCGAGCTTCGCCACGAGCTCCGGCACGAGAGCAACCCTCCGCTCCCCGCTCGCGGTCTCCTTCGGAACGCCAACCTTCATGGAGCGTGAACTCTAAGGAGGGAGGGAACCGCGCGCCAAGCTTGAAGAGTCGAGTTCGGTGGGAAGTCTGGCGGCACTCTCGGCTGCGATCGAAGCGCGCGACCCATACGCGCGCGGTCATTCGTCGCGCGTCACGGTGTTCGCGCAGGCGATGGCACGCAGGCTCCGCCTCGACAAGGAGCGGCTTGCCGTGCTGCGCCTCGGCGCGCTTCTGCACGACGTCGGCAAGCTCGTCGTCCCGTCTGGGGTGCTGCTCAAGTGCGGGCCGTTGACCGAAGAGGAACTGCGGCTGATGCGCCGTCACCCGGCCGCCGGCGCGCGCATGCTCCGCACGCTCGGCGCGCCCGAGACGATCCTCCCGCTCGTCCTGCACCACCACGAGCGCTGGGACGGAGACGGCTATCCGACGGGCCGCTGTGGCGACGACATTCCGCTCGAGGCCCGCGTCCTGTGCATCGCAGACTCGTTCGACGCGATGACGTCGACGCGTCCGTACCGCGCGAGCTGGACTCCGGACAAGGCGCTCGAAGAGCTCGAGCGCTGCGCAGGCACCCAGTTCGACCCGGAGCTCGTCGGGGCCTTCGCGTCAGCGTGGTCCGAGGCCGGCCTGGGCGTGCTCGTCTGGCAGGAAGCCGAAGCCAGCTGATCCTTGTAGCGGTCTGCTACTAGAGCGTCTTGATTACACCCGACTGTGCTCTGGCGAGAGCACGCTCGTGTATGCGAGTGTTCGTGTATGTTCCCTGAGTGCTTATGGTTCCGGTTCGGGCTGGGATCTATGCCCGGATCTCGTCTGACCGGGAAGGAGACGGCCTGGGCGTTAACCGGCAGCTCGAGGATTGCAAGCAGCTCGCCGGGCTACGCGGCTGGCAGGTCGTGGAGACCTACGTCGACGACGACGTGAGCGCCTACGGCGGCAAG
>VAXT01000119.1 GCA_005883245.1 Actinomycetota bacterium
CAAGGTCGTCGACCTCGGCGAGTGGTGGCTCGAAGAGTCGGGCCTTCCGTTGCCGCTCGGCGCCAACGTGGCGCGGCGCGACCTCGGCCCCGACACCTTGCGTGAGCTCTCCGACGTGCTCGCCGAGTCGATTCGCGCAGGCCTCGACAACCGCGAGCGCGCGCTGGAGTACGCGCTCCAGTTCGGCCGTGGCCTCGACGACGAGCTGGCCGACCGGTTCGTGAGCATGTACGTCAACGAGCTGACCGAGGACTACGGCGAAGAGGGGCGGCGCGCGGTTCGCGAGCTCCTGCGCCGGGGTGAGGAGATCGGCGCGTTCACGGAGCCCGTGAACGTGGAGTTCGTCGGGTCGTAGCCGCTCCGGATCTCAGCGCGGGCATCGTCGGCGCGGTCAGCGCGCATCCAGGGGTCGACCGCATCGAGCTGGTCGGCTCTCGTGCGGTCGGCACCGCGAGACCGGAGTCGGACTGGGACTTCGCGGTCGAGGCCCGCGACTTCGCCGCGGTCGCCGCGGCGCTCCCCGAGCTTCTCGCGCCGTTCGAGCCTCTCGCTCAGCAATGGGATCGTCTCGGCGACGAGCAGTGCTGGATGCTGATCCTGCGGGGGCCGGCGAAGGTCGATCTGATCTTCCCGTCCGAGCGGCACGAGCACGAGCCGCCCTGGGAGCCGGCCGCGGAGAACCTCGAGGCGCTCGACGCTCATTTCTGGGACTGGATGCTCTGGCTCTGGAGCAAGGACACGAGCGGGAAGAGCGACCTCGTCGCTACGGAGCTGCGGAAGCTGTTCGACCATCTGCTCGGTCCCCTCGGTGTCGAGCGCCCGCCCTCGTCGATCGCCGAGGCGATTTCCGCGTATCGAGGCGCACGCGACCGGGCGGAGCAGCGGCTTGGCAACGCCGTGTCCCGCGAGCTCGAAACGGAGGTGCTGAGAGGGCTGCAAATCGGGAACAACTACCCTTCGCGTCATGGCTCTGGAGATGCGGGGCTCGTGTGAGCGCTGCGGCGTAGCGCTCTCGCGCGAGGGCGAAGCCTATATCTGCACCTTCGAGTGCACCTGGTGTGCCGCGTGCGCGGGCGAGCTGGCGTACGTCTGCCCGAACTGCACGGGTGAGCTCGTGCGCCGTCCGCGGCCGGCCGCTGCGTGAGCCGCGCGGTCGTTCTCTCCGCGGTCCGCACGCCTGTCGGCCGCTACGGAGGCGTGCTCGCCGGGGAACGGCCCGACGACCTTGCTGCGGCCGTGATCAAAGAAGCCGTCTCGCGCGCGGGTGTGGATGCGGGCGAGATCGAGGACGTCTACTTCGGCGCGGCGAATCAGGCGGGCGAGGACAACCGGAACGTCGCGCGGATGGGAGTCCTGCTCGCCGGGCTGCCCGAGTCGGTCGCGGGCGTGACCGTGAACCGCCTCTGCGCGTCCGGACTCTCGGCGGTCGTATCCGCGTGTCACGCGATCGCGGCCGGTGACGGCGACCTGTTCGTGGCCGGCGGGGTCGAGTCGATGAGCCGCGCGCCGCTCGTCATGGCCAAACCGGACATGGCCTGGCCGCGCGGGAACCAGACCGTGTGGGACACGACCCTCGGTTGGCGCTTCCCGAACCCGCGCATGGAGGAGCTGATCCCGCTCGAGTCGATGGGCGAGACCGGCGAGAACGTGGCCGAGCGCTACGGCGTCAGCCGCGAGGAGCAGGACGAGTTCGCGCTGCGCTCGCAGCAGCGCTGGGCGCAGGCAGCCGAGGCGGGACGCTTCGACGACGAGCTCGTCGCGATCGGGGAGGCTGTGCGCGACGAGCATCCGCGCTCGGACACGAGCGCCGAGAAGCTTGCGACCCTGAAGCCCGCGTTCCGCAGCGGAGGTTCGGTCACAGCCGGTAACTCGAGCGGGGTCAACGACGGCGCCGCCGCGCTCGTCATCGCGAGCGAGGAGAAGGCGCAGGCGCTCGGCGTAGAGCCACTCGGCACGTTCGTCGGGAGCGCGGTCGCGGGGGTCGACCCGCGCGTGATGGGCATCGGCCCGGTTCCTGCGGTCCGGAAGCTGCTCGAGCGCACCGGCGTCGACGTGGCCGACATCGACGTCGTCGAACTGAACGAGGCGTTCGCCTCGCAGAGCCTCGTCGTCATCCGCGAGCTCGGGCTCGACCCGGAGCGCGTGAACGTGAACGGCGGCGCGATCGCGATCGGCCATCCGTTGGGGATGAGCGGCGCCCGCCTCGTCGTCACGCTTCTTCACGAGCTGCGCCGTCGCGGTGGCCGCTACGGCCTGGCCACGCTGTGCGTCGGTGTCGGCCAGGGCCAGGCCGCCCTCTTCGAGCGATGAGCGACGTCGCGGTCGAGTACCTCGAGCTCGGGCTCCGCCTCGGCCGCCACGTCGACGGGCTCGTCGATTCGTACTACGGCCCTGCCGAGATCAAGGAGCGGATCGACGCCGAAGAGCTGCGCGATCCGGGCTCGCTGGCGGACGACGCGGCCCGGCTCTGCGACTCGCTCGACGGCCTCGAGGACGATCGCCGCAAGTGGCTGAAGGCGCAGCTCGTCGGCCTCGAGACGGCAGCGCGCAAGCTCGGCGGAGCGGAGATCTCATTCGAAGAGGAGGTCGAGCTCTACTACGGCGTCCCCCCTCACCGCACGCCGGAGCCCAAGTTCGAGGCGGCGCACAGGGCCATGGACGACCTCCTACCGGGGGACGGCTCGCTCGAAGAGCGCTACCGAGTCTGGCGCGAAGAGGACGCCGTCCCGGCCGACCGGCTCGCCGACGTCGTCTCCCGGCTGAACGCAGCGTTTCGCGAGCGCACCGCCGGGCTCGTCGGGCTGCCCGAGGGCGAGTCGGTCGAGTACGCGTACGTCTCGGACAAGCCCTGGACCGCGTTCAACTACTACCGCGGCGGCCTGCAGAGCCGCATCGAGGTCAACACCGACGCCCCGTCAGTGCCCGACGCCGTCGTCGAGTGGATCGCGCACGAGACGTATCCGGGCCATCACACGGACCACGCCTGGAAGGAGCAGCTCCTGACGCGGACCGGCAGGCTCGAGGAGACGATCGTGCTGGTTCCCACCCCGCAGTCGCTCATGTCCGAGGGCATCGCGACCGTCGCCGCGGAGGTCGCGCTCGGCGACGAGCGACCGGAGCTCACCGCGTCCGCGGTCGAGGGTGCGGGGGTCGGCTACGACCCCGACCTCTCCCGTGCGCTGCTGGAGGCGTACAAACCGTTCGCCGGAGTCGCGACCAATGCGGCGCTACTGCTGCACGTCGACGGCGCCACCGTCGACGAGGCTCGTGAGTACGTGATGAGGTGGGCGCTCGCGTCCGAGAAGCGGGCCCGGCACGTGGTCGACTTCATCAGCGACCCGATGTGGCGCTCGTACGTCACGACGTACCCGAACGGCTACAGGCTGTGCGGGGACTTCGTCGCTGGCGACGCCGGACGTTTCAGGCGGCTGCTCACGGAGCAGCTCACGCCCGCCGACCTTTTCGGCGAAGCCGAAAAGTGAGCGCTGCGCAGCGGCGCGAACCGAGACGTGACTCGGTTCAGCCGGAGAGAGCGTGCTCGAGATCGGACCTTCGCTAGGGTCTCGCCGATGGCCGTCGCGACCGAGCGCGAATATCTGCTCTTCATCAACGGCGAGTCCTCGGAGGCATCGGGCGGCGAGCTGAAGGAGCTGACCGAGCCCGCAACCGGTGAACCACTGGCCAAAGTGGCCATGGCCACCGAGGCCGACATCGACCGTGCGGTCGAAGCTGCTCGCGCCGCGCTCGGGGGCGACTGGGGGCGGACGGCTCCGACCGAGCGCTCGCGACTCCTGCATGCGCTCGCCGACGCGCTCGTCGCGAACCGCAAGGAGCTCGCCGAGCTCGAGGTGCGGAACGTCGGCAAGGCGATCTCGTCGGTCAAGGCCGAGCTCAACCAGGCGGTCGAGAACTTCCGCTTCTACGCCTCGGCGATCGGCTCGATCGGCGGCCGTTCGAACCCGCTCGGCGGCTCGCTTCTCTTCTACTCGCTGAAGGAGCCGGTCGGCGTCGCGGGCCAGATCGTGCCCTGGAACTACCCCCTGATGATGACGACGTGGAAGCTCGCGCCCGCGCTCGCGGCCGGCTGCACCGTCGTGCTCAAGCCCGACTCGCAGACGCCGCTGAGTGCGCTCCGGATGGCCGAGCTGGCGACCGAGGTCGGCTTCCCGCCGGGAGCGATCAACGTCGTACCGGGCCCGGGGACGACCGTTGGGCGCCACCTCGTGCAGCACCCGGGCGTCGACAAGATCGCCTTCACGGGCTCGACCGAGACCGGCGCGCAGATCATGCGCGACGCCTCCGACGGCATCAAGCGGCTCACGCTCGAGCTCGGCGGCAAGAGCCCGAACATCATCTTCGCCGACGCCGACCTCGCCGACGCGATCCCGAGCTCCGCCTGGTCGATCTACTACTCGGCCGGCCAGAGCTGCGAGGCGCGCTCGCGGATCCTTGTCGAGCAGTCGCTGTACGACGACTTCGTCGCGAAGTTCAGCGAGGCCGCAGCGAGCCTCAAGGTCGGCGACCCGCTCGAGAACGAGACGCAGGTCGGCTCGCTGATCTCGCCCGAGCATCGCGACCGAGTGCACGGCTACGTCGAGACGGGCCGCGGAGAAGGCGCCGAGGTCACGGCCGGCGGCGAGCTGCCGCGCGACGGCAAGGGCGCGTTCTATCCGCCCACCGTCCTCGCGGGCGTCAACCAGGAGATGACCGTCGCGCAGGAGGAGATCTTCGGCCCGGTCGTCACGATCTCGGCTTTCGCCGACGAGAAGGACGCGATCAGGCAGGCAAACGCCGTGCGCTACGGGCTGATGGCGACCGTCTGGACGGGCGACCCGGCGCGCGGGCACCGGCTGGCCCGCAGGATCAAGGCGGGCACGGTCGGGATCAACATGCCGTTCACGGCCTTCCCGGGCATCCCGTTCGGCGGCTACAAGCAGTCCGGCTTCGGCCGTGAGCTCGGCCTGGAGACGCTCGAGCTCTACCTCGAGACGAAGAGCGTGATCGTCTCCACGAGCCCGAAGCCCTTCAACCCGTTCGGCCTCTAGGCGTCAGTCCTCCTCCGCCTCGGCCATCGAGCGCGGCGCAGGCACGTCCTCGAAGCGGACGTTGCCCGCGGGAACGATCCAGGTCATCACCTCGATCGCGAGCCGGCCCGCCCGCACCGCCGGGTCCTCGTTGGCGATTCGGCGCGCCGTTTCGGGGTCGCAGCTCATGACCGAGATTCCGCGCAGACGCTCGTCGTCCTGTTCGACGAGCGGCCCTCCGCCGATCAGGTAGCCGCGGTCGCGCAGATCTGCTCGGAAGGCGAGATGCCAGCACGAGCGTATGGCTGTCGAACTGCATGCGGTGAATTAGACCAGGCTCGAGGTCTAGCGCCGGCGCGGCGGGATAGGTTGCGATTGCAGCGTCGTCGACGTTGCTCATTCGACTTGGCGCAACTATCCCGCACCGAGGCACGACTCGCCGACCCGCGCTACCGCTGGGTCGTCCTCGCGGCGGGCACCGCTGCCCAGGCGGGGTTCTCTGCCGTCCTGATCGGGCTTCCGGTGCTCGGTCCGGCCCTCCAGGACCGCTACGACTTGTCCCTGAGCGAGGTCGGCATCGCCTTCTCCAGCGTCTGGATCGGGCCGATTGCGACGCTCCTGCCCTGGGGGCTGCTCTCGGACCGGATCGGCGAGCGGATCGTCCTGGCGAGCGGCCTGGCCGGATGCGGCCTCCTCGTCGCCACCGCGGGTTGGGCGAGCTCGTTCTGGCTTCTCATCGCGCTGCTGACGATCGCCGGCGCACTCGGCGCGAGTGTCAACGCGGCCAGCGGACGGGCGGTCATGCAGTGGTTCTCGGCCGGTCAACGCGGGCTCGCCCTCGGTGTTCGCCAGACCGCGATCCCGGTGGGAGGTGCCGTGGCCGCGCTGGCCTTGCCGGCCGTGAACTCCGCCGCGGGGCTGAAAGCCTCCTTCGTCTTTCTCGGCGCGATCTGCATCGGGTGCGCGCTGTTCGCGGGAATCGCGGTGCACGAAGCCGACAAGGCCGAGGCCGCACTCGCAGCCGAGGACGTCGAGTGGACGCTCCGCGACCGGCGTCTCTGGATTCTCTCGGCCGGAAGCGACCTGTACCTGGTGGGGCAGATCGCGCTCCTGTCCTTCTTCGTGCTCTTCCTGCACGACGAGCACGGACTGAGCGACGCGGCGGCCGCCGCCGGACTCGCCGTCATGCAGGTCGGAGCCGTCGTGACGCGAATCTCGGCCGGTCGGATCTCCGATTCCCTCGGCGCGAGGATCCGGCCCTTGCGCTGGATCGGCCTGGCCAGCTGTGCGGGCGTCCTGCTGACTGCGGTTTTGACCAAGGCGCCGGTCGCGGTCGTCCTGCCTGTGATGGTCGTCGCGGGCGCGGTCTCGATGGCCTGGAACGGGCTCTCCGTGACGGCGGCCGCGGAGCTCGCGGGCCTCGCGCGGAGCGGGGCCGCGATCGGCTTCCAGCAGACCACGCTCTCGGTGACGGGCCTCATCGTTCCGGTCGCGTTCGCCTTGGTCGTCGATTCGACGTCGTGGGAGGCCGGTTTCGCGCTCGCCGCCGTGGGGCCGCTCCTCGGCTGGGTGCTGCTCGGCCGCTTGCGCGAGAGCTAGCCGAGCTCGCGGCGGACGACCGAGGCGACCGCGGCCAAGGCGATCCGCGTCTCCTCGATCGTCGGCTCCCGCGTCGTCAGCCGCTGGAGCGCGAGCCCCGGGACGAGGAACACGCGGGCAGCAGGCCACGTCGAGCCCTGAACCGCTCGCCAGAGCTCCATCGTCAGCCCGAGCGAGAGCACGGCGACGACCACGGGCGTCCAGAGCGCGGGCGCGAGCGGCCAGAGGCGGTCGGCGAGGAGCGACATCGGAACCGCGAGCGCCACGAAGTTCGTCCCGCAGCGCAGCGAGAAGCGCGACGGTCGCGCCGCGCCGTTCCAGGTCCTTCCGAGCTGCCCCAGCTCCGCCGCCGCGATCGCGCGATGCTCAGCCCCGTGCAGGTACAGCGTCCGGCCGCGCATGAGCCAGGCGATCAGGCCGACGCTCATCACGATTCCTGCGACCAGCGCCGCACGGCTGGGCAGGAAGACGAAGGCGATCGGTGCCAGGAGCACCGCGAACAGCACGAGCCGCTCGAGCTGGCCCGCGACGCCTCCGCGTCGCAGCAGGGGCGAGACGGACATCCCGAGCCGGGCAATCCCGCGCAGGAGCGGAATTCGCCGGGTGAATCGGGGAACATTCGGCATCTCGCCCTCGAGGAGCGAGCCGTCTCGGCCGGCGAATGCGAAGAACCGTTCGCTCGCGATCACGACGCCGTCCGGTCGGGCCATGCCTCCAAGCGCGGGCAGCGCGGTCGAGTCCGCACGGTCGAGCAGCGCGGCGAGGCCGGTCCCCTGCACCCATGAAAGGTGCCTGAAAGCACAACCGCCGGCAAGTGCCGGGCGGCCTATACGTCGGTGCGTCGGGTCCTACCAGCCGGACCCGGTATCGGGGCGAGGAGCGCGGCCCAGGGGCACAGGCCATGTTTCGTTAGCCCTCCTATAGGCTCGGCGCGTCAAGCAAGGAGGCCGAATGGTCAGAGTGTTCGTCGTCTACGAGACCGAGCCCGATCCGGAGCGCTACGAGCAACACGCCGACCTGTGCCGCAAAGTGCCCGGCTCGACCTTCCGCCACGGCCGCGTCTTCGGAGCTCCGATGGGAGAGCCGCGATACAAGTACTACGCCGAGTGGGAATTCCCGGACATGGATGTCTTCAAGGCGGCAGGCCGCACGGACGAGTTCATGGCCACCGGCAAGGACGCGCTGGAGATGGGCGTCCCGTTCCACGTCCACTTCGCAGAGATTGACTGAGCCTTCGTACCCGCGGCCGGTCTCGCCCGATGAGCTTGGCTTCGAGAAGATCGTCTACGAGAAGGCGCCGCCCCGGGCGACGATCACGCTGAACCGCCCGGAGATCCTGAACGCTTTCGACTTTCAGATGCTCCGCGAGCTCGCGCGGGCCTGCGAGGACGCGTCGTGGGACGACGAGATCCGCGTGGTCGTGCTCACCGGTGCGGGGCGCGCGTTCTGTGTCGGAGCGGATCTCAGCTCTTGGGCCGAGGACTACCTCGACCAGCCGACCGAGTACTGGAAGTGGTTCGGCGCCTTCAAGGACGCCCACGACCGGCTGCGCGAGATCGGCAAGCCGACGGTGGCGCGCATCAACGGGATCGCGGTCGGCGGGGGGAACGAGCTCCAGATGGCGTGCGACCTCGCAGTCATGGTCGACGACGCGTTCATCCGGCACGTCGGGCCTGAGCACGGGTCGGTGCCCGCCGGCGGCGCGACGCAGTGGCTCACGATCATGGTCGGCGACCGCCGGGCCCGCGAGATCGTGCTCATGTGCGAGGAGATCCCGGCCGCGAAGGCCGAGGAG
>VAXT01000120.1 GCA_005883245.1 Actinomycetota bacterium
GCGCTGGGCGCTCGAGCTGGGCGCCGCCAATGCAGAGACTCCGATCGGGCGCTACGCAGCTGCGCTCGCGCTGCTCATCCTCGGCCGTGACCACGACGCCGTCGTCCACGCCGACACGATTCGCACCGGCGACGGCTTTCCCCACGACGTCGGGGACGCGCTCGCGTTCATCGCGGCGCAGGACGTGATCGGCTACGTGTATGCGATCGAGAGCGTCCTCGAGTCCTTCGAGACGCGCGACGAGTACCTCGAGGACATTCCCGTCGCCGACACGGTGCTCGTTCTGCAGGCGCTCGCCGCCCGCCGCGGCATCGCCGCCGAGCTCAGCTCTTCTCTTCTCCCCGCGCGGTCGGCGGGTGCATGAAGGCCGTGATCACGATCGGCTTGACGGAGGGATCCTCCAACTCGCTCACCTTCTCGACGAGCTCCGTGATCAGCTCGATCGCCTGGTCGGGCGTCACGCGGCCCGTCACCTGAGCGCTCCTGAACTGGGCCTTGTCCCTCTTCGCGAACCCGGCGCGGACCTCGTCCAGCATCGCGGCCTGGAGGTCGCCCGTCAGGCGTGAGCCGAGCAGTTCCGGTCCGACGCGGACGGTGCTCGCGACTGCGCGGTAGGGCTTCTCACGGCCTTTGCCGCCTTCGGCGTGCTCGATCAGCCCCGCGCGGAGCAGCATCTTGACGTGGAAGTGCAGGTGGCCGGGATCGACGTCGAGCCGCTGCGCCAGCTCGCGGTTCGTCAGGCTCTGGCCGCCGTCGTCGCCGAGCATCTCGAGGACGCGGAGGCGCAGCGGATGGCCGAGCGCCTTGAGCTGCTCGGCGCGCTCGATCGTGAAGACGTCGCTGGATGTCGTTGGCGCCACTCTCATATAGATCCTACATATAGGAATTCAGGTGCTGTTGTCAAGCCTGGCGGCAGCGGGGCGATCCAGGAGCACGATCGTCTCGCCGTGCTCCGAGCGCAGCAGGCTGGCCGGTACGGCTGGATCGGGTGGCCGCGCGAACGCGAGCTGCACGGCCGCCGCCTTCGCCTCGCCGAGCACGAGGTAGACCACCTGCGCGGCGGCCGAGAGCACCGGCAACGTCATCGTCACGCGCTCCACGTCCTCGTGCGGCGCCGCGGCGGCGCGGAGCTCACGCTCGTCGAGCAGGGGCGAGCTCGAGAAGAGAGATGCCGTGTGCCCGTCGGGGCCGATGCCCTGGAGCGCGAGCCCGAGGCGGACGCCCTCGAGCTCCCGGTCGTACTCGTCGGCGGCCGCCTCACCGCCGAGCTCGCCGCGGATGCGATGGACCTCGGCGGGCTGCTTCTCGATTCGGTCGAGCAGCTTCTGCTTGGCGAGCAGGTAGTTCGAGCGCTCGTCGTCTGGCGGGACGCAGCGCTCGTCGCCCCACCAGAGCTTCGCTTCGCTCCAGTCCGGCTCGAGCTCCGCCGCAAGCTCGAACGCGTGCCCGGGGGCGCCGCCGCCGGAGAGCGCGAGGTGCTGGCCGGCCCGCGCCGAGGCGACGAGGAGCTCCGCGGCTGCCCGCTGCGCCTCGGGAGCGGTCTCGAAGACGCGGATGTTCGCGAAGGCGCCGCTTGCGGTGCCGTCTTCAGGCCGCGTGGGTTCCCCTCGCGGCCGTCGGAAATGACCGGTCGATGCGTTTGAGCTTCATACCTACCGCTCTAGGCGTCGCCTTCGGCCAGCTCTTTCGAGCGTTCCATCGCGGCCTGGATCGCATTCAGGAACGCGGCGCGGACGCCTGCGCGCTCGAGCTCGCGGATCGCACGGATCGTCGTGCCGCCCGGCGAGGTGACCATCTCGCGTAGCTCGACCGGGTGCATCTCCTCGTCGCGAAGCAGCTTCGCCGTCCCGAACATCGTCTGGATGACGAGCTGGGTCGAAACCTCCCGCGAGAGCCCGAGCAGGATCCCCGCCTCGATCATCGCCTCGGCGAGCAGCGCGAAGTACGCGGGTCCCGAGCCGGAGACGGCCGTGACCGCGTCCATGTACGGCTCGGGGATCTGGACGACCCGGCCCACGTGCCTCAGCACCTCCTCGGCCGTGGCGAGGTGCTCGTCGCCAGCGTGCGCGCCTGCGCAGAGGCCCGCCATCCCCTCGTGGACGGTGGCCGGCGTGTTCGGCATCGCGCGCAGGACGGGAACGCCGTCGGACAGGTGCTCCTCGATCTGCTTCGTCGGGACGGCTGCGGCGACCGAGAGCACCGTCTGCTCCGGTGACAGCAACCCCCCGATCTCGCCGAGCAGCGTGTCGAAATCCTGCGGCTTGACCGCGATCACGACGAACGCGGCGCCGCCGACGGCATCCGCGTTGGAGAGCGTCGTCTCGACGCCGTACCGCTCGGCCAGCTCGTCGATCCGCTCCTGGCGGCGGCCCGTGACGACGATCTCCTCGGGCTTGCGCCATCCGGAGCTGAGCAGTCCCGCGAGCAGCGACTCGCCGATCTTGCCGCCGCCGAGGATCGCGATGCGCCGCCCGTCAACAGCCATGCGTTGAGTTTAAGCGGCGTATCGCGCTCTTATGCGCTCTCGCCTAACCTCCGGCGGGCTCAGCTTCAACGGCACCATGCCGCGAGCCGCGCCGGCCATCAGGTACACGCACGCGAGGCCGGCCCACTCGCCGTAGCGGGCCAGGATCCGCGCCGTGTCCTCCGGCTCGACCCATCGGCCCTCGATCGCGGAACAGATCTTGAGCAGCCCGAGGTCGCCGACGATCCCGCGGTCGTAGCGGCCGAGACCCTGTGTCCAGACCATCCCGACCGAGTACGGGCCGATCCCGCGTTCGCGCTCGAGCCTGGCTGCGGCAGCATCGGCGGGCAGGCGCCGCAGGCGCTCGGGGTCGAACGTGCGGCAGATCCGGACGAGCGCCGTCGCCTTGCGCGCGGGCACGTCGAACCGCTGCAGCTGAGCCGGCGCGAACCGGGCGAAATGGTGGGGCAGAGGCGGCGCGACGAGCCGGTCGACGCGCTCCGTCGTCGCGTGCAGGAGCCGCCACTCGATCGACCGCGCCTCGCGTGACGTGATCAGCTGGCTGACGATCGCGCGCAGCAGCGCGTGCGTGACCGTTGCCGTTCGGATGGGGCGGAGGCCGCGCAGGTGGCGGATCGGCCCCGCGAGCAGCTCGTCGTCGCGGAAGCGCTCGAGGAACGGCGTGTGGTCGTCGTCCACGCCGAGGACGAAGCACAGCTGGTCGATGCCGGCTTCGCTCTCGGCGTGCAGGACGAGGGCTCCGTCGGGTCGCTGGTGGGCTCCGGCGCGCTCGCCCCCGGCGAGCAGGCAGGTGAGGACACCGTTGCCAAAGCGGCGGGTCGGGTCAGATGCGCGCCGGCCGGAAAGCGCGAGCGAGTAGGGCCCGCGTGGCCGGATCGTGCGCTCGACGGTCACGCTTCAACCCTACGTCCCTCGGCGGCTGGGCCTGGTCGCGCAGGCGCTCCGCATGCTCGCGACTGACGAGGTTCTGAGTCTTGACGTCGACTGGATACACGGTCGCCTCCCTTCGAGGTAAAGTATCTTGAGGTCGAACTACAAGCAACGGTAGCACCAAAGAGTCTTGACGTCAAGAGTTATTGAGTGGAGACTATGAGCATGAAGAAAACTGAAGAGCGCGACCACGTCGACAGGTGGCTGGAAGACGCCTGGCTCGAGGACATCCCGCTCCTGGATCTCGAGGTCGAGGGGATCGTCGACCGCATGAGCGGCCTCAGCAGGCGCATCAGGCGCAGTCTGAACTCGATCATCGCGGAGCACGGCCTGACGTACGAAGAGTGGGACGTCCTCGGCGCCCTCCGCCAATCGGGGCCGCCGTTCAGGCGTTCGGCTGGATCGCTCGCAAAGAGGACCGAGCTGTCCAGCGGCGCGATGACGAACAGGCTCGACCGGCTCGAGAAGGCCGGGCTCGTACGACGGCTCCCCGATCCGGACGACCGGCGCGGCGTGCTCGTCGAGCTGACCGACGCCGGCGAGAAGAAGTGGGTGGAGACCGCCAAGGTGCAGGCTGGATACGAGAACCTGATCGGGGCGGCCCTCAACAAGAGCGAGAAGGAGCAGCTGAACTCGCTGCTGCGGCGTTTGATGCTCGAGTTCGAGCGGCGCGAAGGGGACACCAAGAAGAAGCCGTAGGATTTGCTCCAATGGCCGCTCCAATCGACCCGGGCGTCGACGTCGGTCATGTCCACCTGAAGGTCGCCGACCTCGAGCGCGCGATCGGCTTCTACCGCGACGTGCTCGGCTTCGAGCTCATGCAGCGGATGGGCGACCAGGCCGCCTTCCTGTCCGCAGGCGGCTACCACCACCACATCGGGCTGAACACGTGGGAGTCGAAGGGCGGGTCGCCGCCGCCAACCGGGACGACCGGGCTCTTTCACGTGGCGATCCGGTATCCGACGCGCGCCGCGCTCGCTGACGCGCTGAGGCGGCTCATCGACAATCGGGTGCCGATCTCGGGCGCCTCCGATCACGGGGTGAGCGAGGCGATCTACCTCAACGATCCCGACGGCAACGGGATCGAGCTCTACCGTGACCGGCCGCAGGAGGATTGGCCGATGGCTCCCGACGGCAAGGGCGTGGCGATGGTCAGCATCCCGCTCGATCTCGAGGCCCTGCTCGCCGAGGCTCGATGACCGACCGCTGGGCTGCGTGGGTGCTCGAGCGGCGCTTCGGCGATCCCGGGGAAGCCGCACGCACGCTGGAGTCCCTCGCGCCGGTGCGCGAGCGCGTGCTCGAGGGCGCCCAGATCGAAGGCGGCGACACGCTGCTCGACGTCGGTGCCGGCGACGGACTGATCGCGTTCGGCGCGCTCTCCATCATTGGAGACGAGGGCAAGGTGATCTTCGCCGACGTCTCGCAGGAGCTCCTCGACGTCAGCCGAGAACTGGCCGGCGAGCTCGAGTCGCTCGACCGTTGCGAGTTCGTGCTCGCGCGCGCGGAAAATCTCAGTCCGCTCGCCGATGAGTCGGTCGACGTGGTGACGACCCGGTCGGTCGTGATCTACGTCGAGGACAAGCAGCGTGCGTTCGACGAATTCCACCGCGTGCTCAAACCCGGTGGGAGGCTTTCGATCTTCGAGCCGATCAACCGGTTTACGTTCCCCGAGCCTGAGGGTTACTTCGGCGGATTCGACCTGACGTCGGTCGCGCCGCTCGTCGACCGCGTCAAGGACACGTACGACCAGCTCGCCGGATCGGGTGAATCGACCCTCATCGACTTCGACGAGCGCGACCTCCTCGACTTCGCCGAGCGCGCCGGTTTCCGGAAGGTCGAGCTGACGTACGAGGCCAAGATCGAGCACGGCGGGGGCGCCCACTGGGGGAGCGAGCTCGGCTGGGAGACGTTCATCAGGATCGCGCCGAACCCGCTCGCACCGAGTCTCGCCGAGACGATCGACCAGGCGCTCACGCCCGAGGAGGCGGAGCGCTTCGTCGCTCATATGCGACCGCTCTTCGAGTCCAAGCAGGGAACGGCGCGGTCGGCCGTCGCCTATCTGCGGGCCGTCAAGTCGGCCGAGGGCGCGTAATGGCGAAGGGCTACGCCGAAGGCCCCGCTGCAGAGGAGGCCGAGCGCAGGCGCGACGAGCTCGAGCGGCGCGGGGCGAGCCGGAGCCGGTGCAGCGGCTCGCGGTCTACGGGTCGACCGAGG
>VAXT01000065.1 GCA_005883245.1 Actinomycetota bacterium
AGTGGGCGGCGAAGCAAGACGCCTACATCGCCACCCAGGAGATGGTGCTCGTCGACGGATGGCTCGGCGCGCAGGGGGAGTTCCGCGTACCGGTGCGCCTCTACATCGAGGCGCGCTGGGCGAACATCGCCGGCATGCAACAGCAGCTCTGGTTCCCGGCGGACGAGGAGACCAACTTCGAACCCGAGCTGACCGTGATCATCACTCCCGGTCTCGAGGCGCCGGGCAAGCCGGACAGTCGGCTCGTGACCGTCGACCTGGAACAGGGCGTCAACCGGGTTTTCAACTCGGACTACTTCGGCGAGTCGAAGAAGGGGATCCTGCGGATGTGGAACAAGATGGTCTACGACGGCGGCGGCATCCCGCTGCACGCCGGCTGCAAGGTCATCCCGACGGTCAGCGGTAACAAGGTCTGTCTCACCGTCGGGCTGTCGGGCACGGGCAAGACGACGACGACCTTCACGCGCCAAAACGGCTCGCTTCCCGTCCAGGACGACTTCGTCGCGTGGATGTCCGACGGGACGGTGTTTGCGACTGAGAACGGTTGTTTCGCCAAGACGTACGCACTCAACCGGGAGGACGAGCCGGCGATCTACAAAGCCGTCACGCAGCCGCGGTCCTACCTCGAGAACGTTTCGCAGCATGGCGATGAGCTCGACTTCTACGACGAGAGCTACACGAAGAACGGTCGCGCGACGTTCGGCTTCGAGGTGATCGAGTCGGCGGCGACGCGACCGATCGACGAGGCGCACTTCCTGCTCATCCTCAACCGCAACGAGAACATCATCCCGGCGGTCGCGAAGCTCGAGGGGCCGCAGGCAGCGGCCTTCTTCATGCTCGGCGAGACCCAGGGAACGAGCGCGGGCGGCGCCGAGGAGGCGGGCAAGTTCCTGCGCGTTCCCGGCACGAACCCGTTCTTCCCGATGCCGCACGATCTCCAGGGCAACCGCTTCCTCGAGCTGCTTGAGGAACACCCGCTCGAGGTCTATCTCATGAACACCGGGCGCGTCGGCGGCCCCGAGGAAGACGAGCGCTCGAAGAAGGTCAGGATCAAGCACTCGTCCGCGATCGTGAAGGGCATCGCCGAGGGCACGATCGAGTGGGTCGAGGATCCCGACTTCGGCTACATGGTCGCCGCGTCGGTCCCGGGGATCGACTCCGAGGACATCGACATCCTCCAGCCGCAGCGGCTCTACGATGCCACGGGGCGTAAGCAGGAGTGCGACGAGGGCATTGCTCGCTTGAAGGACGCGAGGGCCGAATTCCTCGCGAAGTTCCCGAGCCTCTCCGCAGAGATCGTCGACTCCGTGCACTAGCAGGCAATCGCCCCGGGAGCGCGAATCCGTCTGGGTGCCGGACCGCGCCTCCATCGAGCGGTTCCTCGACTCGCCCGAGCTCTCGGGCGCGACCCGCCGTGCGTACCGGGTCGATGTCGAGGAGTTCGTGGGCTGGCTGCGGCGGCGCGGCCAGTCGCTCGAGGACGTGGACGCCGCGACCATGAGCGCGTACACGGCCGAGCTCGGTGCCTCGCGCCCGGGCCGGGATCCGAGCAAGCTCGCCCCGGCCACCATCGCGCGCAAGCTGGCAGCGGTGCGCGCGCTGCTCCGTTTCGCGCTCGGCGCGGCGCGAGTTCCGGATGGACAGCTGGGGCCGAGGCGCGCTCGCCGTCTGCCGGACTCACCCAAGTCCGAAGAGGTCGAGGCAGTCCTCGATCAGTACGAGGGGGTCGGTCGGCTCGCCCTCCGCAACCGTGCTCTGCTCGAGCTCGTCTACTCGGCCGGGCTCCGCAGCCGCGAGGCGGTCGACCTCGACCTCGGCGACGTCGACTTCGAGCAGGAGGCGGTGCACGTCCGAGGCAAGGGCGGCAAGGAGCGTGTGGTGCCCCTCGGCGAGGAGGCCGCGTACCGGCTCCGCCTCTATCTGGAACAGGGGCGCCCCGGGCTCGTGAACGGGGCCGAGGACGCGCTCTTCGTCTCCGCGCGTGGCCGCCGGCTGGACACGAGCACGCTCAGGCGCCTGGTACCCCACCCGCACCGGCTGCGCCACGCATTCGCGACGCATCTGCTGGAGGGCGGAGCCGACCTGCGCGTGATTCAGGAGCTCCTGGGCCATAGCTCGCTGTCGACGACCCAGACGTACAGCCACGTCGACGGCCGAAGCCTGCGGAAGGTCTATGACCGAGCACATCCCCGATCCTGAGGCGCCGCTTGCGGTGCCGACCATCAGGCCAGACGGGCTCTGCCTGTCTGGCCGTCTGAAATGACCGGTCGACCCGACCGAACATCCACGGAACACGCTGAGGTCAACGCGTTCCTCGCCGTGTCCGCGGCTCGGCTCGCTCCGAAAACCGTCGAGGCGTATCGACGCGATCTGACCGCTCTCGGCGACTTCCTCGGTCATGCTCCTTCGAAGGCGACCCCTCGGGAACTGGAGCTGTACGTCGCGGAGCTCCGGGCGCGCGGCCTTGCTGCGACGACGATCGCTCGCCGCATGGCGGCCGTCAGGTCGTTCTTCCGCCACCAGGTGCTGATCGGGGCCTGCGAGGAGAATCCCGCCGCGGACATCGGCCTCCCGCGCAGGGCGCGCCGCCTGCCGCGCACGCTCTCGCCCGGAGAGGCGGAGCGGCTCGTCGAAGCGGCGAACGGCACGGCACCGCGCGACCTGCGCGACCGCGCCCTCGTCGAGCTCCTCTACGGCGCGGGCCTGCGGGTCAGTGAGGCGGTCGGCCTCGAGCGGAACGGCGTCGACCTCGAAGAAAGGCTCGTCCGCTCGATCGGAAAAGGTGGCAAGGAGCGGATCGTCCCGCTCGGGCGCAGCGCTGCCGACGCGCTCCGCCGCTACCTGAGCCGCGGCCGGCCGTTCCTCGACAAGCGCCATCGGCCGGAGCTCTTCCTCAACGCAAAGGGTGGCCCGCTGACGCGCGCGGGAGCCTTCCTGATCCTGCGCCGCCTGGCCGAGAAGGCGGGCCTCGAACCGGGGCGGATCCACCCGCACCTGCTTCGCCACTCGTTCGCCACGCACCTGCTCGAAGGCGGCGCGGACCTACGGAGCGTCCAGGAGATGCTCGGCCACGCGGATCTGGCCACGACCGAGCTCTACACGCACGTGACCGACCGCCGGCGCCGCGAGGCATATTTCTCCGCTCACCCACATGCGAAGAGAAGGCTCAAGGTTTCCAGTGGCGTGCCGATGGCAACACCTAAGAAAGATGGCTCAACTTGACCCGCACATGGCAATGCTCTTCGCACTCACGAGCGGCGTCGGCTATCTGATGATCATGAGCGGCATCGGCAAGAGCATGCTCGACTGGAAACGCCGGCGCTCGTGCCCATCATGCGGCCGTACGCCCTGCTCCTGCTCCTGAGCTCCTTGTAACAGTCTGTTACCAGGTCGGGCTCAGCCGACTAGCGCCGAACCGCAGCCTTCTTTCGCAGCTCCTCGCCGACCTTGCGCGCCGCCCCGCGTAATTCGCGGTCCTGCTCGTCGTCGTCGGCGATCGTGCTCAGGATCAGGATCGTCTCGCGCTGCGGTGAGCCGTGGTTCAGGCAGAAGATCGCGAGCCGCCGCACGGCCTGGTTGTCGTCGTGCGACGCGAGCTCGTGCAGCAGCGGCCGCACGTCGTTGATCAGCCCTGGATGGTCCCGGGACAGGAGCTCGAGCGAGATCAGCGCCGACCCGCGGCAGGCCGGGCTCTCGTCGTCGAGCCCGCGCCGCAGAAGCTCCGCCTTCTGGCGGTACCGGAACTGGCCAATCGCGCGATACGCGACCGCGCGCTCCCGGTAGTCGGACGAACGGGCCTCGCCTTCGACCTCGTCCTGCCACTTCGTCCGCAGCTCCGCGAGCTCGCGCTCCGAGCCCTGTTCCGCGAGCGAGGACGCCTCGGCAGCGGCTGAGGCGAGGTCAGACAGCGCTCAGCGACCGCGGTTCGGGGCCGACATAGCGGTCGGCGGGCCTGAACAGGCGCCCGGTCTGCTTCTGCTCGAGGATGTGCGCAGACCAGCCGGCGACACGCGAGCAGGCGAACATCGCCGGTGTCAGCTCCGGCGGGACGTCGGCCGCGTCAAGGAGCACCGCCGAGTAGAACTCGACGTTCGTCGCGATCACGTAGTCCGGCTTGTAGTCGCGCAACGCCGAGAGAGCGGCCTCCTCGAGCGCCTCCGCGACCTCGATGCGCGGCGAGCCCACCTCCTGCGCCACGCGCTTCAGGATCCGCGACCGTGGATCCTCGGCGCGGTAGACACGGTGGCCGAAGCCCATGATCTTCCCGTGCTGCTCGAGGATATTCCTGACGTAGCCGTCGGGATCGCCCGTGTTCGCAACCTCGTCGAGCATGGGCAGCACGCGCGCAGGCGCGCCGCCGTGAAGCGGCCCGCTCAGCGCCCCGACGGCCGCCGACATGGCCGCGCCGCAGTCGGCGCCGGTCGAGGCGACCACCCGCGCCGTGAAGGTGGAGGCGTTGAGCCCGTGCTCCGCGGTGCAGATCCAGTACGTGTCGATGGCCTTGACGTGGTCCGGATCCGCCCCCCCGCGCCAGCGAAGCAGGAACTTCTCTGCCGCCGTCTCGCCTTGCGCCACCACGTCGTCGGACGCCGGCTCGCGGCCCTCTGCGACGGCCGCCGAGCGCGCCACGATCCCCATCATCTGCGCGGACAGCCGTCCGAGGTCGTCTCGAGTCTGCCCATCGTCGATATCGACGAGCTTCTTCAGCTTCCAGACGCCTGCGAGGTGAGCGACCTCGGACTGGAGATCCGCGGGTGCGTTTCCGGTCAGGCCCTGCGGCACGTACGGCTCGGGGTCGGGCATCCTCGAGCCCAGGTCGTCGTCGACCAGCAGCCCCCAGACTCCACCGCCACGACGCCTTCGAGTCCGGGCTTGAAGTCGTTCATGGTCTCGAAATCTATCGGAGGGCTTGGCGGGACGCCGCTCGCCGCAGGGGCGCGATGGTCGTTCGCAGGCAAGGACGCAGGGAGCGTTCGTAGCCAGCGGCTACGGGCGCGACTGAGGACGCGGCATGCGGGCGAGCAGCGCGTTCCTGCAGCTCAGTCTGCGTCTCGGCAAGCGCTCCCAGCTAGGTAGAGTCGCCGCCGATGGCTCACCGAGTCACCCTGATCCCCGGCGACGGCACCGGCCCCGAGCTGACCGAGGCCACCCGCCGCGTCCTCGAGGCGACCGGCGTCGGGTTCGACTGGGACGTCCAGCTCGCAGGGAGCGACGTGATGGACCAGTACGGCGGAAACCCGCTTCCCGACCACGTCCTGGACGCGATTCGCGAGAGCCGCGTCGCGCTCAAAGGGCCGATCACGACCCCGGTCGGCGGCGGCTTCCGCTCGGTCAACGTCGCGCTCCGCAAGGGGCTCGACCTCTACGGCCAGGTCCGGCCCTGCAAGAGCTACCCGGGAGTCCGCTCGCGCTACGAGGACGTCGACCTCGTGATCGTCCGCGAGGCGACCGAGGATCTCTACGCGGGCATCGAGTACGAGGTCGGCTCGCCCGAGGCCGCAGAGCTGACCGAGTGGATCCGCTCGCACGGCGGCCGGCTGCGCGACGACTCGGGCATCTCGATCAAGCCCATCTCGATCGAAGGAACGCGCAGGATCGTCCAGTTCGCCTTCGACTACGCGCGCCGGCTCGGCCGCCGCAAGGTCACGACCGTGCACAAGGCGAACATCATGAAGTTCTCGGATGGGCTCTGGCTCCAGGTCTCCCGCGAGGTTGCGGAGGAGAACACGGACATCGAGTTCGAGGACCGCATCGTCGACAACCTCTCGATGCAGCTCGTCCAGCGGCCCGAGGAATACGACGTGCTCGTGTTCCCGAACCTCTACGGCGACATCGTCTCCGACCTCGCCGCGGGCCTGATCGGCGGGCTCGGCCTCGCCCCGGGCGGCAACTTCGGCACCGCGGCGGCCGTCTTCGAGCCGACGCACGGCTCCGCGCCCAAGTACGCGGGCCAGAACAAGGTGAACCCGATGGCGATGATGCTCTCGGGGGTGCTGATGCTGCGGCATCTCGAGGAGGCGGACGCGGCCGACCGCCTCGAAGGCGCGATCGCGGCCGTGATCGCCGAGGGCAAGAGCGTCACCTACGACATGAAGCCGTCCCGCGACGATCCGACCGCGGTCGGGACGAGCCACGTGGCCTACTGCGACGTCGTGCTCGTCGACATCAAGGAGGGCCTGCCCGAGGGCAAGGCGCTCGACATCAACCAGGCGGGCGCAGTCCTCGGCTACGAGCCGAACGTGACCGGCTCGACAAGCTACGACGCCACGGCCGGGTCCGACGTGGTCGTCATCACCGCGGGAGTCCCGCGCACAGGCGACATGAGCCGGGACGACCTCGTGTCGACGAACGAGAAGATCGTCGGCTCCGTCACCGAGGCCGCGGTCGCCGAGTCGCCCGAGGCGATCCTGATCGTCGTCTCGAACCCGCTCGACGCGATGTGCCACGTCGCCAAGAACGTCTCCGGGTTTCCGAAGGAGCGCGTCTTCGGCCAGGCCGGGATCCTCGACACGGCGCGTCTGCAGACGTTCATCGCCTGGGAGACGGACTCGTCCGTTAAGGACGTGCAGGCGACCGTCCTCGGCGGCCACGGCGACCAGATGGTGTCCGTGATCTCCGCGACGACGGTCGGCAGCGTGCCGCTGACGAAGCTCGTCCCCATGGATCGAATCGGTGAGCTCGTCCAGCGAACCGCCGTCGGCGGAGGCGAGGTCGTGAAGCTGCTCGGCACGTCTGCCTGGTACGCGCCAGGAGCGGCCAGCGCCCAGATGGTCGACGCAGTCATGCTCGACGAGAAGCGCGTCCTGCCCTGCACCGCCTATCTCGAGGGCGAATACGGGATCGACGGCCTGTACATGGGCGTCCCCGTCAAGCTCGGCGCTCGCGGGATCGAACAGATCGTCGAGCTCGACCTCACCGGCGAGGAGCAGGCCGCGCTGCAGGCATCGGCAGACGCGGTCCGCGAGGTCGTCGCGGTCCTCGGCTCCTAGCCATGGAGCTCGGTCTCAGCGGCCGCACCGCGATCGTCTGCGGCTCGTCCGCGGGAATGGGCCTCGCGACCGCGGAGGCGCTCAGCGCCGAGGGGGCGAACGTCGCCATGTTCGCTCGCCGCCGCGACGAGCTCGGACGCCATGCGGAGCGGCTCGGGGCGCTCGCGGTCCGAGGCGACCTGACGAACCCGAAAGATCTGAAGCGCCTGGTCGACAAGACGCTCGAGGCCTTCGGCGGAATCGACATCCTCGTCAACAACGGAGGCGGCCCACCGCGCACGACCGCGCTGGAGATGACCGACGACGACGTCGAGGCCGCCGTCGAGCTGCTCCTGTTGTCCGCGATCCGGCTCACGAGCCTCTGTCTCCCCCACCTTCGACGCAGCGGCTCCGGTCGGATCGTCAACATCGAGTCCAGCTCGGTCCGCGAGCCGCTCGACGACCTCGCGCTGTCCAACTCGATCCGCCCGGGCGTGATCGGGTGGGCGAAGACGCTCGCCCGCGAGGTCGGCCCGGACGGGATCACCGTCAACACGATCGCGCCCGGAAAGATCGAGACCGAGCGCCTGGCCGAGGGGTTCGCCAACCGCTCGCGCGCCGACGCGATGGCCGCGATCCCCCTGCGCCGCTTCGGCCGGCCGAAAGAGGTCGCGGAAGTGATCTGCTTTCTGGCTTCCGACCGGGCGTCGTACCTGAGTGGCACGGTGATCCCAGTCGACGGCGGGCTGTCGCGCTCACTGCTCTGAGCCACAGCTTCACGACGCCCGTATCCTGAGGAAATGGCACGGTTCTTCAAGCTGTTGCTGGCCGGGGGCCTCGTGCTCGCAGCCGTCGTCGGGCTGCTCTACCTGATCCCCTCGGACGAGTACATCTTCCTGCCGGACAAGGCCCAGCCACTGGCCCCGTACGTCACCGTGCAGGGCGAGCGTTCCGACCACGACGGCGGCGGGATCTACTACGTGGCGGTCGAGGTCAAGAAGGCGAGCCTCCTCGAGAAGCTGTTCCCGGGGCTGCACGAGGGCTCGACGCTCGTTCCGGCTGCCGCCGTGGTCTCCCCCGGCCAAAGCGACAAGCAGCACCAGCGCCAGGAGCTGCAGGCCATGGCCCAGTCGCAGGAGATCGGCGCGGCGGTCGCCCTGAAGGCGCTCGGGTATCGCGTGCCGGTCACGTCGCCCGGCACTGTGATCGCGGACGTGAACCCGCACGGACCCTCGGCCGGCAAGCTGCGCGCGAGTGACACGATCGCCGCTGTTGATGGGCATCCGACGCCGTCCCTTCCCGCCCTCAGACGCCAGATCACGAAGCACAGCCCCGGGCAGAACGTCTCGCTGACCGTCCGCCGCAACGGGACGGTCCGCACCGTTCGCGTCAAGACGGCACCCGATCCGCAGGACAAGCGTCGCTCGATCATCGGCGTGCTCACGAGCTGCGCGCTGCAGACCGCATCGAAGATCAGGCTCCCGGTGCCGGTGCACATCGATCTCGGCCGGGTCGGCGGCCCGTCGGCAGGCCTCGCCTTCGCCCTGGACGTCGCCGAGAAGCTCGGCCACGACGTCGACCGCGGCCACAAGGTGGTCGCGAGCGGAGAGATGTGCCTCGACGGCTCGGTCGTCCCCGTCGGGGGCCTCAAGCAGAAGACGATCGGCGCCAGACGTGCCGGAGCGGACGTCTTCCTCGTTCCGGCTGGGGAAAACGCGCAGGAAGCACGCCGCTATGCCGGAAAGATGCGCGTAATCCCTGTGCATACTTATCGACAGGCGTTGCACGCGCTGACAACGTTGAAGTAAAAGACTCCGATTTGCTTAATTTTCGGCAGGTTGATACTGCCGGAATTTGCTGAGTTTTTTCGTCGCCGGCTCTTGAAACTCGAGGCACGAGCACTCATGATCGCTCGGTCGCCGGGTACGCACTCTCAGGAGCAAACCGAATAGTGAGCAAAAAGAGCAAAGCAAGCTGCGAACTTTGCTACTTCAGGCAAGCGGGTCTGTGCGCCCTCCCCGAGTCCCCCTGCCCGACCTTCCGCCCAGTAGGCAGAGGCGCTCTCTCTCCCCCGCAACAGGCCCGCTTGATTCCGCGGGTCGCCCAGCACGCCGCCTGACGGCGCGCTGGACGGCCCGCCTCTTCGTAGACTCAATCCGTGAGGCTGTTCAGGCGACCCAGCGGGCCGGTCGAGGACTGGCAGCCTCGTCTGTACGCGATCGTCATCGGGCTCGTCCTGATCGTCCTCTGGCTGATCGCCTTCATCGTCAAGAACAACGATCCGGTCAAGATCGATTTCGTCCTCTTCTCCACCCATGCGCGGCTCATCTGGCTCTTGATTGTCCTGATCGCCATCGGCTTCCTCGGTGGCGTGCTCGGCTCGCAGCTCTACCGGCGGCGGCGTCAGCTAGGCCGCTCGGCTGAGCACGATCGCGGCGCGCACGGCTGAGGCCAGGCGGCGCACGCCCTCCTCGATCGCGCTCGGCGATTCGTAGCTGAACGCAAGCCGAATGGCGTTCTCCCCGCCCGGCCCGCAGAAGAAGTCCGAGCCGGGGACGAACGTGACGCCTTCAGCGCGGAGATCCGAGGCCAGGATCCCGGGCGGCAGCTCGACCCAGACGAAGTAGCCGCCTTCCGGGACGGTCCACGTCGCCTCCGGCAGGTGCCGCTCCAGTGCGGAGACCATGGCGTCGCGGCGCGCGCGCAGCAACCCGTTGATGCGCTCGAGGTTCGGCTCCAGGTTTCCGCGCCGCAGGAACTCGTACACGGTCGCCTGCGAGAGGAGCGCCGGAGTGATGTACGAGGCGGTCGCGGCCGCCACGACCTTGTCCGCGAGCGCAACCGGCAGGACGAGGTAGCCGACGCGGAGCCCGGGAGCAACCGTCTTCGAGAAGGACGAGCTGTAGACGACGTTCTCGCCGCGGGCCAGCTCGAAGACGGTCGGCTCGGGCTTGCCGTCGAAGCGGACGAGGCCGTACGGGTCGTCCTCGAGCACCAGCAGCGCCTCCTTCGCGAGGTTGGCCAGATGCTTGCGGCGGTCGCGAGAGAGCGTGCGCCCGGTCGGGTTCTGGAAGGTCGGGATCGTGTAGAGGAACGCGCCTCCGTCCACGGCAGGCTCCTCGTCCAGCGGGATGCAGATCACCTCAGCCTCGAGCTCGTCGAGGATCTTCAGCGGGCGGTCGTAGGTAGGCGCCTCGACGATCACCGTGCCCGTCGGTGAGAGCAGCTCTGCGAAGAAGCGGAAGCCCTGGAGCGAGCCGTTCGTGAGCACGACTCGCTCGGGCTCCACTCGATGGCGGTCGGCGATCCAGTCGCGGAGAGGCGCGTAGCCGCCGGCCGGGCCGTAGTTCAGCGCCGTGGCGCCGTCACGCTCGATCGCGGCGCGCGCGCAGTCGGCGAGCTCCTCGAGCGCCAGGCACTCGGGCGCCGGAACGCCACGGGCGAGGGAGATCGGCTCCACGGAGCCACCCTAGAATCCGGCCCGGACATGAAGCTCCTCACCGCCGCCACAATCGCAGCGCTCGCCTGTCCGGCCTCGGCCGCCGCAGCCCTGGAGGTGAAGCTCGCGGTGGCGCCGAAGGCGCCCGCGAAGGGAGAGTCGGCTTCGATCCAGCTCCGTCCCTACTGGACGTACAAGCGGGCCGACGGCTCGTGCTGCGCGCTCGAACCGGCCGCGGTGCGGTACCCGTTCAAGCTCGAAGCCGTCTCGCCCGCAGGCCGCGTGTATCCGATCGGAGTAAGCAGGACGAAGAACCGTTATCTCTGGTCGGGCACGTTCCGATTCCGAGCCGCCGGCCGCTGGGTGGTCCGCGCTCCGCAGTGGGGCCCGCGCTACAGCCGCAACTACGGCGCGAGGCCGCGGATCGAGGTCAGCGTCGGCCGCTAGGCTCGAGCGCCGGCGGTCTCTGCCGCCAGCTCGGCGACCTCGGTCGGGGTCGTCCCGACCCTGATCCCGGCGGCCTCGAGCGCCTCCTTCTTCGCCTGGGCCGTGCCTGCCGAGCCGGTGATGATCGCGCCCGCGTGGCCCATCGTCTTGCCCGGAGGTGCCGTGAACCCGGCCACGTAGGCGACGACCGGCTTGGACATCTCCGCCTCGACGTAGCGCGCCGCCTTCTCCTCCTCGTCCCCGCCGATCTCGCCCACCATCACGACCACGTCCGTCTCGTCGTCGCTCTCGAACTTGCCGAGCACGTCGGTGAACGACGAGCCGACGACCGGGTCGCCGCCGATCCCGACGATCGTCGAGTTCCCGAGCCCGCGCTGCGCGAGCTCGTAGCCGATCTGGTACGTGAGCGTTCCGGAGCGGCTGACAAGCCCGATCCGCCCCTCCGCCAAGACTTCCGCCGGGATGATGCCGACGTTCGCCTTGCCCGGTGAGAGCACGCCTGGACAGTTGGGGCCGAGCATCGTGATCCCCTTCGGCCGGGTGTAGTTGTAGACGCGCAGCATCTCGTGCGCGGGGAGCCCTTCGGCCACGCAGATCACGGTCTCGATGCCCGCGTCGACCGCCTCGTAAATCGCGTCGCCGGCGAAACGCGCCGG
>VAXT01000164.1 GCA_005883245.1 Actinomycetota bacterium
AGTTCGCGTCCCGCGTGCTCGTCGACTCCGCCGAGAAGGTGCTGCACGAGTGCGACGTCTCGGTCGATGACGTCGACGTCTACGTGCCACACCAGGCGAACGTCCGAATCATCGAGCACGCCCGCAAGAACCTGGGCATTCCCGAGGATCGGACGGTGGTCAACGTCGACCGCTTCGGCAACACTTCGTCCGGTTCGATCCCGCTGGCGCTCGGTGACGCAAGGGCCGACGGGCGATTGGTACCAGGTGAGATGGTGTTGATGACAGGAATGGGCGCAGGGTTGACCTGGGGCTCGGCCCTGATCGAGTGGACGGCGAACGGGGAAGGTGGGCACTAGATGAGCAAGGTCGCGTTCTGCTTCCCTGGCCAGGGGTCGCTGGAAGCGGGCATGGGCAGGGAGATCGCCGAGGCCGTGCCTGAGGCGATGGCGGTCTTCACCGAAGGGAGCGAGGCGGCGGGCCTGGATCTGCCTCGGCTGTGCTTCGAGTCGCCGCTCGAGGATCTCGTCCACACTGAGGTGCAGCAGCCCGCGCTCGTCGCGACGAGCCTCGCCGTGCTGGCCGCGCTTCGCAAGCAAGGGCTCGAGCCCGACTACGTCGTCGGCCACTCGGTCGGCGAGTTCACCGCGCTCGCGGCGACCATGTCGCTGACGCCGTTCGAGTCGATCGCGCTCGTTCGTGAGCGTGGGCTCGCGATGGCCGAGGCGGCCCGGATCAGCAACGGCTCGATGGCGGCGATCCTCGGCCTCGACGACGAGCTGGTCGAGCGTCTCTGCGACGACGTCGAGGGCGTGTGGCCGGCCAACTACAACTGTCCCGGCCAGATCGTCGTCTCCGGCGAGCAGGAGGCCGTGAACGAGGTCTGCGCGAAGGCGGAAGAGCTCGGAGCGCGGCGGACGGTCAAGCTCAAGGTGTCCGGTGCGTTCCACAGCCCGCTCGTTGCCCGCGCCGCGGACCGGTTGCGGCCCGCGGTCGAGCGTGTGCGCTTCCGCGATCCAATCGCGCCGTTCATGTCGACCGTGACCGCCAAGATCGAGCCTGCGCAGCGCTTCGCGTCGCTGCTGGTGGAGCAGTTGACGGCGCCGGTTCGGTTCACGCAGGCCGCGCGTGGGCTCGTCGAGGAGGGCGCCAAGGTCTTCGTCGAGGTCGGCCCCGGGAACGTGCTCGGCGGGCTCGTCAAGCGCATCGACCGAACCGTGAAGACGATCTCGGTCAACAACCTCGCGGGGCTCAAGAAGGCGGAGGAGACCGTCTCTGCCACCTGAGTTCGCGTCGCTGGAAGGGCGAACGGCCCTCGTCACCGGAGGGTCGCGCGGCATCGGACGGGCGATCGCGGTCGAGCTCGGGAAGGCCGGGGCCTCGGTCGTCGTCGGCTACAACGCCGGCCGCGACGAGGCGGAGGCGGTCGCGGGCGAGATCGGCGGACGCGCCCTGCAGGCTGACGTCTCGAGCGCGGCGGGCGCGCAGCGGCTCATCGAGGAGGCCGGCGACCTCGACATCCTCGTCAACAACGCCGGCCTGACACGAGACACGCTGCTCGCCCGCATGAGCGACGACGATTGGCGCGCTGTGATCGAGACGAACCTGAGCGCCGTCTTCTACACCTGCCGCGCGGTGACACGTCCGATGATGAGACGACGGGGCGGATCGATCGTCAACGTCTCGAGCATCGTCGGCCTGCGCGGGAACCCGGGCCAGACGAATTACGCGGCTTCGAAGGCCGGGATCATCGGGTTCACGAAGTCGCTGGCGCGCGAGCTCGGGAGCAGAAACGTACGTGCAAACGTCGTCGCTCCGGGGTATATCCACTCGCGATTGACCGATGTCCTGCCCGAGGAGGCACGCGACGCCATGCTCACGAACACGCCGCTCGGGAAGCTCGGAGATCCTGAAGACGTCGCCGGAGCGGTACGGTTTCTGTGCTCAGACGAGGCGTCGTTCATCACTGGTGAGGTTCTGCTCGTCGATGGTGGGTTGGGAATGTGACTGACTACACACAAAACGGACGTCGCCGGGTCGTGATCACCGGCATCGGGGCGGTGACGCCGCTCGGCAACGACGCCGAGACGTCGTGGCAGAACCTGATCGCAGGGAAGTCCGGCGCTGCGCCGATCGTGCAGTGGGACGCCAGCGAGTACCCGGTGACCTTCGCCTGCGAGCTGAAGGAGTTCGATCCGCGGACCTGGATCGACCACAAGCAGGCACGGCGCATGGATCGCTTCGCGCAGATGATCGTCGCCGCGGCGCGACAGGCCGAGGTCGACTCGGGCCTCGACGTGGAGGCGGAAGCGGAGCGGATCGGTGCATCGATCGCGACCGGGATCGGCGGCCTGAAGGCCTTCCAGGACTGCTACGAGGTGCTCCTCGAGCGCGGGCCGGACCGCGTGAACCCGTTCTCGATCCCGCAGATCATCCCGAACATGGGCGCGGCCTGGGTCTCGATGGAGCTCGGGACGCGCGGGCCGCTGTCCTCGCAGTGCACGGCCTGCGCGGCGTCGAACATGGCGATCGGGGAGGCCGCCGACATGATCCGTCTCGGACGCGCCGACGTCGTCTTCGCCGGCGGCACCGAGGCTGGGATCACTCCGGTCGGGATCGCCGGCTTCAGCGCGATGCGCGCCTTGGCGCGGCGCAACGACGAGCCGGAGCGGGCGAGCCGTCCGTTCGACGCGGAGCGGAGCGGGTTCGTGATGGGCGAGGCTGGCGGCGTGATCGTGCTCGAGGATCTCGAGCATGCGCGCGCCCGTGGCGCGAAGCTGTACGCCGAGCTGATCGGATACGGGCTGTCCTCGGACGCGGCGCACGTGACGGAGCCCGATCCAAGCGGCGCTAACCCGGCGCGCGCCATGCGGATGGCGTTCGGCGACGCTGGGATCGAGCCCGAGGAGGTCGACTACATCAACGCGCACGGGACGTCGACGCCGCTCGGGGACGCGAGCGAGACGAAGGTGATCAAGCTCGCGCTCGGCGACGAGGCGGCGGCGAAGACGCCGGTCTCGTCGACCAAGGGCGCCACCGGACACTGCCTCGGCGCATCCGGCGCGGTGGAGGCGATCTTCACGACGATGGCCGTGAACACGGACACGCTGCCGCCGACGATCAACTACGAGACGCCGGACCCCGAGTGCGATCTCGACTACATCCCGAACGAGTCGCGGAAGGCCGAAGTGAAGGTGGCCGTGTCGAACTCGTTCGGCTTCGGCGGCCACAACGCGTGCATCGTGATTCGCGAGTTGGCCGACTGAGTTTCGGCGCAGAATCGGCACGGACACGTCACGACTTTCTCAATATGCTCGTCGTGGGGAGGAGGCTGGGCGCGCCTTAACTACTGTGTCTCCAATGGCTGACGAGATTTTGTCCGCTGGGGGAACTCCCGTTCCCCCAGACCCCCTCCCTGGTCCGTGATGCCGGCTTCGCCGACCTCACGGACAAGCGCTACGCGCTGGGCAACGTTTGACACCTACGGCACGTTGATCGACTGGAACCTCGGAATCCGCACGGAGCTCGAGCGGCTGTTCGGCGTCCAGGAGGCGCCACGCTTGCTCGATCGCTACCACGAGCTCGAGCCCGAGCTCGAGGCCGAGCCGTTCCACACCTACCGTGAGGTGCTCACGCTTGCGCTCGAGCGGCTGGCCCAGGAAGAAAGCGTTCAGCTCCCCGAGGGCGAGGCCGGCGCGCTCCCGAGGTCGCTGCCCGACTGGCCTCCGTTCCCGGACGTCCCTCCGGGACTCGCCGAGTTGCGCAACCGCGGCTGGCTGCTCGCCCTCCTCTCCAACACCGACCGCGACCTGATCGCCGCTTCGCAGAAGCAGCTCGGAGTCCCGGTCGACCTCGCGATCGTGGCCGAGGACGTTGGCTCGTACAAGCCCGCACAAGGGCACTGGAAGCGCTTCTTCGAGGCGACGACAGCCGACCGTGAGAGCCACGTCCACGTCGCGGCGAGCCTCTTCCACGACATCGCCCCAGCCCGCGAGCTCGGCCTGCGCACGGTCTGGATCAACCGACTCGGCGAAGAGCCCGAGCCCAAGCCCGACCGCGAGCTGACCGACCTCACGGCCCTACCCGACACCCTCGAGGAGCTCGTACCGGCGTGATGAAGATCCGTCCGGCCCGCGAAAAGGACGTCGAAGCAGCGGCGGAGCTGCTCAACGAGCACTCTCGCCGGCTTCACGACACCGACGACGTCACGCCTGCCGACCTACTCCTCTACTGGACGTCGCCGGACGTCGAGCTCGGCCGGGACATTCTGCTCGCCGAGAACAGCGACGGCCTGGTCGGCTACGCGGACCTTGGAGTCTACGGGGGCAGCGTCTGGCTGGACGTCAGAGGCACCGACCCGGAGGCGCTCCCAGCACTCCTCGAGGCAATTGAGGAACGCGCAGCTGCCAAGGAGCCAGACAAGGCGCTCTGGGGTTACACCTCGGCTGAGGACGCGCCGCTGGTCGATCTGTACGAGAGCTCTGGCTACCGGCGTGCGCGCCACTCGTTCCGGATGCAGATCGCCCTCGAACCTGGTCAGCCCGCACCCGATTGGCCCAGTGGCTTCACGGTCCGCACGATGCGCGAAAGCGAGGAGCGCCGCGTCTACGAGGCCCAGATGGCGTCGTTCGCCGACACGTGGATGTTCGCCCGCGACCCGTACGAGAGCTGGCTGCACTGGATGGTCGAGGAACCATCGTTCGACCGCTCCCTCTGGTTCCTCGCCGAGCAGGACGGCGACCTTGCCGGGATCATCCTCTCCCGGGCACCCGAGAACGAGCCCGGGCTCGGGTGGATTCGCATCCTCGGCGTCCTGCCCGAGTACCGGCAGCGCGGCCTGGGACAGGCGTTGCTCAAGCACGCGTTCGCCGAGTTCGCGAGCCGCGGTTTCAAGGCGGTCGGGCTGGGAGTCGATGCCGAGAACCCGACCGGGGCGGTGCGGGTCTACGAGCGGGCCGGGATGCACGTCGAGCGGACGAACCTGATCTTCGAGAAATCTGAGCGATAATCGAGGGGCCTTGGCCGAGCCACGCATAGACGTCTCGATCGAGCACAAGCATCGCCCCGACAATTCGGACGGCGCCGGAAAGCACCCGAACACGTGCCCCTCGTGCGGGTCGCACTACCGCGACGACGAGCTCGAGGCGAACCTCCGCGTCTGCCCGCAGTGCGGGCACCACTTTCGGGTTCGCGCGCGTGAGCGGATCGCTCAGCTGGCGGACGCAGGAACCTTCCAGGAAGAAGCGGTCGAGCTGCGCTCCGAGGACCCGCTCGCCTTCTTCGACCTCCGCCCGTACACGGAGCGGCTTGCGGAGGCGGAGGTCTCGACCGGCCTCGGCGACGCAATGGTGATCGGGAGCGCAGCGATCGAGAACGAGGCGTGTGAGCTCGCGGTCATGGACTTTGCGTTCATGGGCGGCTCGATGGGCAGCGTCGTCGGCGAGAAGCTGACGCGCGCAGCGGACAGCGCAATCGAACGGAAGGTGCCGCTCGTCGCCGTCACCGCATCCGGCGGCGCGAGGATGCAGGAGGGAATTCTCTCGCTCATGCAGCTGCCGAAGACCGTGTGCGCAATCGAGGACCTGCGCGACGCACGCTGCGGCTTCGTCACCGTCATGAGCCACCCGACGACGGCCGGTGTCCTGGCCAGCTTCGCGAGCCTCGGCGACATCATCGTCTCCGAGCCGGGAGCGCTGCTCGCGTTCACGGGCCCGCGCGTCGTCCAGCAGACGACCCGCGAGAAGCTTCCCGACGACTTTGGGCTCGCCGAGTCGAACCTCCGCTTCGGCCACCTCGACGCGATCCTGCCCAGGAGCGAGCTGAAGCCCTTCCTCGGCCGCGCTCTGCGACTCTTCCGCAATGGCCGCTGACGACGAACGACATCTTCGCGAGCGCCTGACGAAGCTCCGCGGCCTGCCGCTCCTCCGGGGCACGCGGCTGTCGGGCGACGCGAAACGCCTCGAGCAGCAGCTCGAGCGGATCGAGGAGCCCGAGCCGTCCGACCAGGAGATCTGGCGATCCGTCGACCTCGCGCGCCACTCGGAGCGGCCGTACACGCTCGACTACGTCGAGCGCCTCTTCGAGGACTACGTCGAGCTGCACGGTGACCGCGCGCGAGCGGAGGACCCGGCACTCGTCACCGGCCTTGCGAGCTTCCGCGACCGGACGATCGCCCTGATCGGCCAGCAGAAGGGTCGCGACATCAACGAGCGCACGCGCCGCAACTTCGGAATGGCGCATCCGGAGGGGTATCGCAAGGGGATGCGCCTGATGGAGGTCGCGCAAAGGCACGGGTTCCCGATCGTCACGTTCCTCGACTCGCCAGGTGCCTACCCGGGCGTCGCGGCAGAGCAGCACGGGCAGGGCGGTGCGATCGCCCGGTCGCAGGCGCTAATGGCGCGGCTGACCATCCCGCTCGTCTCGTGCATCATCGGCGAGGGCAACTCGGGCGGCGCGATCGCGATCGGGCTCGTCGATCGAGTCCTGATGCAGGAGCACGCGATCTACAGCGTCATCTCGCCCGAGGGCTGCGCCGCGATCCTCTGGCGCGACGACGCAGAGAAGGTGAAGGCGGCGCTTGCGCTCAAGCCCGATGCGGCCCACTGCCTCGAGCTGGGCGTGATCGACGAGATTGTCAGCGAGCCGAAGGGCGGCGCGCACCTCAATCCGGACGAGGCGGCACGCTTGCTGGGCGACGCGCTCGGGCGGACCCTCGACCAGCTGTCCTCGGTGCCCGGAGCGGAACTTCGTGAACAACGTCGCGAGCGGTACCGGCGCATCGGGATTTACACCGCCGGCGCGACAGAACCCGCTCTACGAGGCGGTTCCTGAGGGTTTTCCACAGACGCTGTCGATCCGTCTATCCACAGCATCCACAGTGTTTTCAACCGCTGCGAACAACTCGAGGCCGACACGAAGGCCGGCCCCGAGTGTGACCCCCTGGTCAGGGATGAGCATTTCGGAACGTACGCGTCCCGTTTCTACGCCGTCTCTTCCCGTGGCCTGAATCGCGAAACATTTGTCGAGGGTTTCTCCCGGGCGTCGCCTCGGTAGGAGAGAAGACATGCGACCGATCTGGAGCGGAACGATCTCGTTCGGCCTCGTGAGCGTCCCGGTGCAGATGCACTCGGCGACCCAGTCGAAGGAGCTTCGCTTCCACTTCCTGCACAAGGACGACCTGCAGCCGATCGGCTACGACAAGGTGCGCAAGGACACCGGCGAGCACGTGGACCCCGACGACGTCGTCCGCGGGTTCGAGATCGAGAAGGGCAAGTACGTGCCGATCGAGGAGGAGGATCTCGACCGGCTCGACATCGAGTTGACGCACTCGATCGACATCCTCGACTTCGCCGACCTCGACGAGATCGACCCGATCTACTTCCGCAAGGCCTACTACCTCGCTCCGCAGGACGGCGCCGAGAAGCCGTACCGGTTGCTCGACCGCGCCCTGGAGGAGACCTGCAAGGTCGGTGTCGCGAAGGTCGTGATCCGAAACAAGCAGCATCTCGCCGCGCTGCGCGGGCACGACGGCGTGCTCGTGCTCGAGACCATGTACTACGCGGACGAGGTGCGGAAGCCGGACTCGGTGAACGGCAGGACGAGGCTGCAGAAGGCCGAGGTCGAGATGGCGAAGACGCTCGTCGAGAACCTGAGCGGAAGCTTCAGGCCGGAGAAGTACGACGACACGTACCGGAAGGAGCTGCTCGACCTGATTCGCGCGAAGGCCAAGGGCAAGAAGCTCCCGGAGCCCCAGGAGGAAGAGGAGGCCGAGGTCGTCGACCTGATGGCGGCGCTTCGCGAGTCCGTCGACCAGACGAAGAAGAAGAGCAAGCGAGCAAAGAGGACCTCCCGCAAGGCAAGCTGAGGTTCGGCCGTTTCGCTATTGATTCAGTCGTGTCGACCGGTCATTTCCGACGGACGCACGGGCAAAGCCCATCCGTCCTGATGACGGCACCGCGAGCGGTGCTTTAGGTGGCCAAGGCGAAGCTCGCCGACTACAAGAAGAAGCGCGACCCGAGGAAGACGCCGGAGCCCTTCGGCTCCTCCAAGCGCGGCAAGAAGCCGATCTTCGTCATCCAGCGCCACGACGCCCGGCGCCTCCACTACGACTTCCGGCTGGAACGAAACGGCGCCCTGGCCAGCTGGGCGGTGCCCAAGGGCCCGCCGCTCGAGCCCGGGCAGCAACACCTCGCCGTCCACGTCGAGGACCACCCCCTCGAGTACGCGACGTTCGAAGGTGAGATCCCGAAGGGCCAATACGGCGCGGGCACCGTCGAGATCTGGGACAAGGGCACGTACGAGCTTGTCGAGGAGAAGAAGGACGGCGGCCTCACGGTCCGGCTCGACGGCGACCGGCTCAAGGGCACCTACGCACTCGTTCCGGCGAACCTCTCCGGCGATCCGAAGAACTGGCTGATCCTCCGTAAGAAGGACGACTCGGCGCCGACCGCGCACGCGACGGGCAATTACCGGCCCATGCTGGCGACGCCCGCCCAGGACGTCCCGCGCGGCGACTGGCTGTACGAGATCAAGTGGGACGGCTACCGGATCGTCGCGACGGTCGCGGGCGCCGAAGCATCGCTCCGCACACGCAAGGACCAGGACTACACGAAACGCTTCGAGAACGTCGCGAAGGAGCTCGTGAAGGCGGTCAAGACACCCGACTGCGTCGTCGACGGCGAGGTCTGCGCGCTCGACGAGGAGGGCCGGCCGAGCTTCTCCGCGATGCAGCAGGGCGCGCCCGGGACGCCGATCGTCTATTTCGTCTTCGATCTGCTCGAGGTGGAGGGCGAGCCGGTGATCGAGCTCCCGATCGAAGAGCGGCGCAAACGACTCGAGAAGCTCCTCGACAAGCGGAACAGGACGGTCCGCTACTCGGAGACCTTCGACGACGGCGACGCGCTGCTCGAGGCGGCGAACAAGCAGGGCCTCGAAGGGATCATGGCCAAGCGGCTGGGCTCGAAGTACCTCCCGGGCAGGCGGTCACGGGAGTGGCTGAAGGTCAAGGGCCACGGGCGCCAGGAGTTCGCGATCGCCGGCTACACGCGCGGACAGGGCCGGCGCCAGGGCACGCTCGGCTCGCTCGTGCTCGCGACCTACGACGGCGACGACCTCGTCTACGCGGGGAACGTGGGCACCGGGTTCAGCGACCGGGAGATCGATCGTCTCCTCTCCAAGCTGAAGCCGCTCGAGCGGGACACGCCTCCGTTCAAGGAGGTCCCCAAGATGCCCCGCGTGAAGAAGGGCGACGTCGTCTGGGTCGAGCCGAAGCTCGTCGCCGAGGTCGAGTTCGTCGAGTGGACGCACGACGGCCACTTGCGCGCGCCGTCGTACCAAGGGCTGCGCGAGGACAAGAAGGCGACCGAGGTGCGACGCGAGAGTGCGGAGCCGGAGCCGTTCCCGGCCGAGATTCGCAAGGGCAAGCGGGTCTTCAAGCCTTCGAACGTCGACAAGCCGTTCTGGCCGGACGAGGGAATCACGAAGGGCGACCTGCTGTCCTACTACCAGCGCGTCGCGCCGGTGCTGATCCCGCACCTGAAGGACAGGCCGTTCACGCTGAAGCGCTACCCCGACGGCTGGCAGGGCAAGTTCTTCTTCCAGAAGGACGCGCCGAAAGGCATGCCTGGCTGGATCTCGACGGCGTCGATCGTCGTCACGACGCGGGACAAGCCACGCCAGCGCCGCCGGATCGACGCGCCGCTCGTCAACGATGAGCTAGCTCTGCTCTGGATGGTGAACATGGGCTGCATCGACCTGAACGCGTGGTACTCGCGGATCGACAAGCCCGAGCGCCCCGACTGGGTGCTCTTCGACCTCGACCCGTCGCCCGACGTCGGGTTCGCGGAGACGATCGAGGTCGCGCTACTCGTCAAGCAGGCACTGGAGACGCTCGGGCTCGAGAGCGTTGTCAAGACGAGCGGCTCCGAGGGCATCCACATCCTCGTCCCGATCGCTCGCCGGCACACGTACGCGGACACGCGCGAGTTCTCGGCGATCATCGCCAACGCGCTCGCGCGCACGCACCGCGGGCTCGTCACGACCGAGTGGACGAAGGCGAAGCGCCGCGGGGTGCTGATCGACTCGAACCAGAACGGCGAGGGGAAGACGATCGCGTCGGTCTACTCGGTGCGCCCGAAGGCGGGCGCGCCGGTCTCGACGCCGCTGCGCTGGGACGAGGTGAACGCGTCGCTCGACCCGGCGGCGTTCACGATGGAGGAAGTGCTCCGCCGGGTCGAGAAGCACGGCGACCTGTTCGCGGACGTGCTGACGACGAAGCAGTCGTTGACCGCTGCGTTGAAGACGCTCCGCTAGAGGTGGTCGTCGGACAGACGCTCGGTGCCCGGGTAGCGCTGGTCGATCAGCCGATTGTCCTTCATGTCCTCGTAGTCCTCGGCCTTGTGCGGCACCTCGTCGGGGTTTTCCCGAATCTCTTCGAGCTCGCGCTCGGCCGAGTCACCGCCGGTCAGTTTCTGCCAAAACTCTTTCAGACCCATTCGCTGCCTCCTTTCAGGCATCGGAATGCTACTCCGAATCTGACCGAAACCTTCGCCGCCTGTCAGGAGCCGCTTGCGAACAGCCCGCTCGCCCTGACGCTAGCTGACGCTTCTCCGACGGGGAGGTTCGCTCTCAAGCGCTCTGCGGAGGGCGGATGAACTCCCAGATGCGCCCGATCTCGTCGAAGCCGAGCTTGGCGTAGAGCTTCGTCGGCCAGTCGTCCCGGTCGGCGATCAGAAACGTGAGGTCGTGGCCCGCCGCGCGCGACTCCTCGAGCGCACGCGAGACGGTTGCCCGCGCGAGGCCGCGGTTGCGGAAGGGCTCGAGCGTGAGCACGTCTTCGATCTGCCCGGTTTCGTCGTCGAAGTAGAGCTCGCAGTAGCTCCCGATCTGCCCGTCGACGCGGGCCGCGAAGAACCTCGTGTCGACGGCCTGTGCCATCACGCGCCGGTTGTCGACGAGCTGCCGAACGACGTCCTCGCTCTCGACGCGCGGCTCGGCCCGCCATCCTTCCGACCAGGCCGCGGCGAGCTCGTCCAGGCCGACCTCGTCGACGATCGATGTGTCGACCTCGCGGTCGGGATCTCGTCTCGCGACCATGATTACGTCGCACTCCGAGTCCCAGCCGAGCTCGCGGAAGCCCGGCTCGAGCCGATCGCCGGCCGCTGCATCGACCAGCTCCACCTTTCGGTGGCGCAGGCCGAGGCCGCCGAGGATGCGGTCGGTCTCGGCCGCGAGTGCTTCTGCGTTCGCATCGTCGAGATTCTCGGTCGCGAACAGGTAGTTGCGGCTCCAGACGGCTGGCAGGTCCGGGTGCAGATGCGCGACGCCGTAGCGTGACGGCTCCTTCACCTTCGCAGCGCGGTCTGCGATGCCGCGGATGAAGTCGAGGCAGCGCTCGAGGTCAGTCACCGCCGAGCCTCCTCGGGTGCCCGAGCATGCCCAGCTCGGCGATGTCCCTTCGGAAGAGGAGGGCGACCGTCCAGTCGGTCACGACGCGTAGCTTCCTCGAGAAGAGCGGCAGCTGGTAGAGGTGGTACGTCCTCGTCACGAACCAGCCGATGAACCCACGCAGGGGCACGCCGAAGACCAGGGCGATCCCCTTGTAGCGGCCGAGCGTGGCGACCTGGCCGAGCATGCGGAAGCGGTAGGGCTCCGGGTCTCCGCGGAGGTTCTTCGCGAGGCGCCGCGCCTGGCGCAACGCGTGTTGCGAGGTGGGCGGGTCCGGGCTCGGCGTTCGCTCGTTCGGTACGCGGGCGCAGTCGCCGAGCGCCCACAGGCCCGCGCGGCCCTCGACACGGAGCATCGAGTCAACGCGAACCGCTCCGCGCTCGTCCACCGGGAGGCCGAGCGCGCGGAGCATCGGGTTCGGCGTGACGCCCGCGGTCCAGACGAGCGTATGCGTCGCGATGCGCACTCCGCCGGAGAGCGCGACCGCGCCGGGCCCGACCGAGGTGAGCGTCGTCGAGGTGCGGATCTCGACTCCCCGTCCGGCCAGCTGTCTGGCCGCGTACTCGCCGAGGCGCGTCGGGATCTCGGGGAGGATCTTCGGCGCCGCGTCGACCAGGACCCAGCGCATCCGGGGCCGCTGGAACTCAGGGTAGTAGCGCAGCGCGTCGCGCACAAGGTCGGAGAGCTCGGCGAGGGCCTCGACTCCCGCGTAACCGGCTCCGATGAAGACGAACGTGAGGTGTGCCTCGGCGCGCTGCCGGTCCTTCTCGGCGGCCGCGTGCTCGAGTTGGCGGAGCACGTGATTGCGCAGGTAGATCGCGTCGGCGAGGTCCTTGAAGCCGAGCCCGTGTTCCGCCAGGCCGGGGATGGGCAGCGCGCGTGGGTATGAGCCCAGCGCGAGGACGGCCTGGTCGTAGTGCACGGCGATCGTCTCCGTCCCCGCCTGGATCGTGGCGACGTGCTGCTCCGCGTCGAGGGCCTCGAGACGGCCGAGGAGCAACTCCGCGTGCGGGCACATCATCCGCAGCGGCACCACCACGTGGCGCGGCTCGAGCGTGCCGGAGGCGGCCTCCGGGAGCATCGGGGTGTAGAGCATGAAGTTCTCCAGGCTGACGATCGTCGCGCCGCGCTTCCCGAGCAGACGCGCGACATAGGAGCCCGCGAACCCGCCGCCGAGGACGAGCGTTCCGCCTCGCGCGTGCCGTGGTTCTACGATCGCCACGTGCAGGTCTCCGTGATCGGAAGCGGCGTCGAGCACGAGTCTCGTGCCGAGGAGGTGGGCCGGCTCCTCGCCGAGCGGGGTTGCAAGGTCGTCACCGGCGGGCTCGGCGAGGTGATGGCGGCCGCGATGCGCGGCGCGAAGGCTGCTGGAGGCACCACGATCGGCATTCTCCCCGGGACGAGCCGCAGCGACGCGAACGAGTGGGTCGACCACGCTGTCGCCACCGGGCTCGGGCATATGCGGAACTTCGCCGTCGCGGCGTCCGGCGACGCCGTGATCGCGGTCGGCGGCAGCTGGGGCACGCTGACCGAGATCGCCTTCGCGAAGCGGCTCGGGCGGCCGGTCGTGATCCTCGAGCCGGGCCTGGAGGTGGACGGCGTCGATCGCGCTGCAACGCCCGAGGAGGCGGTCGACTTCGTGCTAGCGCGTGTCGAGCATCCTTCGTAGGAGCTCCAGCGCCCCCGCCTTGTCCAGCGGCTCGTTCAGGTTCCCGCACTTCGGCGACTGGACGCACGATGGGCAGGCGCTCTCGCACGGGCAGCCGTTGAGCATCTTCGCCGTGTCCTCGACCCAGCCCTCGAACGTGTCGAAGCCGCGCTCGGTGATTCCGACGCCGCCCGAGTGCCCGTCGTAGACGAATACCGTCGGGCGGCCGGTCTGATAGTGCATGTTCGTCGAGAGGCCGCCGATGTCCCAGCGGTCGCACATCGCCCACAGCGGGAGGATCGCGATCATCGCGTGCTCCGCGGCGTGCAGCGTGCCGAGGAGCGTCGGCATCTCGGTCAGGCCGTCGAGCTGCTCCGGCTCGGGCACGTACCAGACGGCCTCGGTCTCGAACGTCGTCTCGGGAAGGTCGAGCCCGACGAGCTCGAGCGTGGACTGGTCTCGGATCGACTTCCGCTGGTAGCCGACGACCTGCTCGGTCACGCTCACGCGGCCGAACGCGAGGTCGAGCCCCAGGCACCGGTCGGTGCGAAGCGTCTCCTCGATCGAGGTCATCGTCTCCTTCTTCGTCTGGGTGTAGTAGTCGCCGGCAAAAGGCTCGACGAGGGCGCTGCGGGCGGCGAGGTCGAGCGCGACGACGCGGTAGCTCTCGCCGAGGTGGAGGTAGATCGCGCCCTCGTGGACGGTCGAGTACGCGCGCTCGCGTTCGATCATGCCGAGCACCGAGCCGGTCTCGGTCTCGACGACGGTGAAGACGTCGGGGCTCGCCGAACGAAGGCCGAAGCGCGCCGCGGGGTAGTCGCGGCCGGCCCACACGTAGCCGGCGTCGGTCTTGGTCAGCTCGGGGTGCTGTGCGGCGCGCCGAAGCGCCTCGGTTCCGAGGATCTCCGCGTCTGCGTCGTCGAGCGGCGCCTCGAAGGCGGCTGCGGCCACGTGCCCGTCGAGCACGCGCGGGTTCTCGTGGTCGAGGATCGCCGCCTCGACACGGCGGCCGAGAAGCGTCTCCGGCTCGCGCATGAAGTACTGGTCGAGCGCGTCCTCGCTGGCCACGAGGACGGCCAGCCCGTGACCGCGACGGCCAGCGCGGCCCCACTGCTGGCGCAGGCTCGCGACGGTTCCGGGAAAGCCGACGGAGATGACTGCGTCTAGCATCCCGACGTCGATCCCGAGCTCGAGGGCGTTCGTCGCGCTCACGCCGAGGAGCTCGCCGCCGAAGAGGCGCTGCTCGATCTCGCGCCGCTGAGCCGCCGTGTAGCCGGCCCGGTACGGCGAGATGCGGGACGCGTCGCCGAGCCGGTCGGCCGTGAACTTGTGGATCAGTTCCGCCGAGCGCCGGCTCTTCGCGAAGACGAGCGTCCGCAGGCCGCGTTCGACCAGGTCGGCCATCAGCTTCGATGCCTCGGCGAGCGCACTTGCACGCTGGCCCAGCTCCTCGTCCACGAGCGGCGGGTTCCAGAGGGCGACCGTGCGCTCCGCCTTCGGCGCTCCGTCCTCGCCGATCACCGTGAAGTCGAGGCCGGTCAGCGAGTGTGCGAGCTCGCCGGGGTTCGCGATCGTGGCGGACGCGAGCAGGAACTGCGGCTCCGCCCCGTACACGCCGGCGAGCCGGCGCAGGCGCCTGAGCACGTTGCCGACGTGGGAGCCGAAGACGCCGCGGTAGACGTGCGCCTCGTCGATGACGACGTAGCGGAGGTTCGTGAGGACGTCGCCCCAGCGGTCGTGGTGCGGGAGCACGCCCACGTGGAGCATGTCTGGGTTGGTCAGGATCAGGTTTGACCACTTGCGGATCTGCCAGCGGCGCTCGCTCTCGGTGTCGCCGTCGTAGATCGCAGCGCGGATGTGCTTGACGTTCAGCCCACCGAGCGCGCGGACCTGATCCTGCGCGAGCGCCTTGGTCGGATAGAGGTAGAGGGCACGGTGCTTCGGCTGCTCGGTGAGCGCGGCCAGAACGGGGAGGTTGAACCCGAGACTCTTTCCGCGCGCAGTCCCGGTCGTGATCGCGACGTTCTCACCACGCTGCGCCGCGTCCCAAGCGGCCGCCTGGTGCGAGTAGAGCTCGGCGACCCCGCTCGCCTCGAGCCGCTCACGAAAAATGGGCGGCAGATCTTCGGGTAGAGGAGCAGTAATGGGGTCCCGCGCGGGCTCCGAACCGAAGTACGCGAGTTCCTCGCCTGACAAGAGGTCGGCCCACGACGAGGTGGCGGTCTCCAACTAGTCCCGCTCTCGGTAGCGAAGGGTTGAGATGTCGGGCAGCTCACCTCGGCTCTCGCTCTCCGTCATGGAGCCGTCCCAGATCTCGAGCTCGGTCAGTCGGCCGAAGACGACGTGGAGTGTGACCTCGACGTCTGTTCCGGTGGGACTCGTCCCGTCCGCGCTCAGGCCGTAGGCACCGTCGCCGGCATCCGCATCCGGGGCGTCTCGCGCGGGTTCGAGGCCGACGCTCTTGCAGCCGCAGTCACAGGCTGAGACGGCGACGGCAGATGCACCCTGAGCGCGGAGCTCGGGCGACCCATCGGGGCCTTCGAGAACGAAGTCGAGCAATGTTCGCTCAACCCGACTCAACGGCCGCGGCTCCTTGTCAACGAGTTGCGGGACCTTCTCACCCACTAGGCCGATGGTAGCCTTGGCCTACCGGGGTGCCTCGTCGCCGAGGCTGAGAACACACCCGCTGAACCTGATCCGGGTTATGCCGGCGAAGGGAGTTGGATGTCAGACAGTTCGGAGCAAGTACGTGCCTCGCGGGCGGAGCCGGGCTGTGCCCGGCGGGAGCCCACCAGGCGATTGACTTCGAGAGGCGTGAAGGAGGGGGCCCACGGGGGAACCATGGGTTCACCCGTGCTTGACACCCGCTGAACCTGATCCGGTTAGTACCGGCGAAGGGAGTTGATTTGACTGTTCCGAGATGTCTGACAATCGCGGGCTCCGACTCGGGGGGCGGGGCCGGTATCCAGGCGGACTTGAAGGCGTTCGCCGCCGCGGGCTGCTTCGGGACGAGCGCGATCGTCGCGCTGACGGCGCAGAACACGCTCGGGGTCACCGCGGTCCAGGAGCTGCCGACGGGGTTCGTCGACGCTCAGCTCGACGCGGTCTTCTCGGACATCGGCGTCGACTCGGCGAAGACCGGCATGCTGTTCTCGCGTGAGGTGATCGAGACGGCCGCCGCTTTTCTCGCGAGTCATCCCGTACCCCTCGTCGTCGACCCGGTCATGGTCGCGAGCTCCGGGGCGAAGTTGCTCCAGGACGACGCGGTCGACGCTCTCGTGGGCCGCCTGTTCCCGCTCGCAACTGTCGTCACGCCCAACCTGATCGAGGCCGAAGCGCTCGTGGGGAGCGGGGCGAGACGCGAGGTAGCCGAACGAATCCACGGGCTCGGCGCCCCGGCAGTCGTCGTCACGGGCGGGCACGGGGACCAGCCGATCGATCACTTCTTCGATGGCCGCGAGCACGTCGAGATCGAGGTTGCGCGCTACGACGTGAGGGCGACCCACGGCGCTGGCTGCACGCACTCGGCGACACTCGCAGCGCTGCTTGCCCGGGGTGAGTCGCTCCTGAACGCAGCACGCGGAGCCGCGCACGCGGCATCTCGGGCGGTCAAGAACGGGCTCGTCGAGGTCGGCGCGGGCGAGGGGCCGGTGAACGTCCTCGCATGAGAGCCGGGGACGACCTGGCAGCGATCCGCGAGCGCAAGCCGCTCGTCCACCAGATCACGAACTACGTCGTCATGAACGAGACGGCAAACGCGACGCTGGCCCTCGGGGCGCTGCCCGTGATGGCGCACGCAGTCGAAGAGGTCGAGGAGATGGCCTCGGTCGCCGGGGCGCTGGTGCTCAACATCGGGACGCTGTCGAAGCACTGGATCGAGGCGATGCTCCTCGCCGCCAGGGCTGCGAACTCGGCCCAGGTGCCCGTGGTGCTCGATCCAGTCGGCGCCGGCGCGACCCGTCTGCGAACCGAGACCGCACGGAAGATCCTCGACGAGACCGAGGTCGCGGTCGTCCGCGGGAACGCGGCCGAGGTTGCGACGCTGGCCGGGCGTGACGCCGAGATCCGCGGGGTCGAGTCGATCGAGGCGAGCGACTCGGGAGCGGAGCTGGCCAGGGCCGCTGCTGCTGCGCTGGGGTGTGTTGCGTCCGTGACAGGCCCGGTCGACCACGTGTCCGACGGCGAGCGCACGATCGCGATCGCGAACGGCGATGCGCTGCTCGGGACCGTGAGCGGCACGGGGTGCATGTCGACGGCGATCACCGGCTGCTTCCTCGCCGTGGCGCCGGACCGGCCGCTCGAGGCGGCAGCGGAGGCGCTCGTGGCATTCGGCGTCGCAGGAGAGGACGCCGCCGTCGGCGCGAGGGGACCGGGAACGTTCCACGCTGCGCTTTACGACGCGCTCTACAACCTCGATCCGGCCAGCCTCGACTCGCGGGCAAAGGTCGCAGGTTGAGGCTGCACGCGATCGTGACCGACTTCGAGGCCGCCGTGCGCGCGGTCGAGGGCGGTGCGACCGTGATCCAACTCCGGCTCAAGGGAGCACCGACCGCGGACGTGATCGAGGCCGGGCGGCCCTTCGTCGACTTGCCCGTCACGTTCGTGGTCAACGACGACGTCGAGGCTGCTCTCGCGCTGGGCGCCGATGGAGTCCACCTCGGGCGCGGCGATCCAGGGGCTGAGCGGGCGGTCGAGCACGGGCTCATGCTCGGCGCCTCCGCCTCGAGCGTCGACGAAGCGGCGGCCGGCGAGAAGCGGGGCGCGGCCTACATCGGGGCCGGCCCGGTCTGGGCGACGCCGTCGAAACCGGATGCCGATCCACCGATCGGGCTCGGCGGACTGCGCGAGATCTGCGAAGCGGTCTCGATCCCCGTCGTCGCGATCGGAGGTATCGACGCCACGAACGCAGCGGAGTGCATCGGGGCGGGCGCGGCGGGGGTCGCGGTCGTGCGCGCGGCTGCCGACGCATGGGCGGTCAGTGAAGCTCTCGCAGGTCGGTGAGCTCGGCCTCCTGGCCGAGCTCGAGCGGCGAGGCTTGGCCCGGCGAATCGAGAACGACGCCGCGCAGCTCGGGGACGGGCTCGTCGTCACACAGGACGCGCTCGTCGAGGGCGTGCACTTCCGCTTCGATCTCGTCTCGTGGCGTGATCTCGGCTTCCGCGCGGCTGCGGTCAACCTGAGCGACCTCGCCGCATCGGGCGCGGAGCCAGAGGCGCTCGTCGTCACGCTGGCGGTTCCGATCGAGACCGACCTCGACGACGTGCTCGAGCTCTACGCGGGGCTGAACGAGCCGGGCGTGCCGATCGTCGGGGGCGACACGACCCGCGCCGAGCTCGTGGCGCTGAGCGTGACCGCGCTCGGGCGCTCCGAACGCGTCCCGGGCCGAGGAGGTGCTCGCCCCGGAGACCTGCTCGTCGTCACCGGCCCGCTGGGCGCGGCAGGGGTCGCGTTCAGAAACGGCCGGCTGGCGCGTCCTCCACTGCGGCTGTCCGAGGGACGGCAGCTCGCCCTGACCGCGCACGCGCTGCTCGACGTCTCCGACGGGCTCGCAGTGGACGCGGGCCACATCGCGGCGCGCTCGGGCGTGCGCTGCGTGATCGATCTCGAGCACGTGCCGCTGGCCGAAGGCGCGGACATTGAGGACATCGGCTTCGGTGAGGACTACGAGCTCCTGGCCGCCGTTGAGGAGCCAGGCCGCTTCCACGTCATCGGTCGCTGCGCAGAGGGAAGCGGCGTCGAAATCCGTCTGCGCGGCGAGCCCGTAGCCCTGACGGGTTGGGACCACTTCCGCAAGCAAGACCCCGACTTGCGCTGATCCGCTCCAGCGGCGAGGCTGTGGGCTGAGTGGTCGGGTTCGTGATCAAGCGGCTGGCGTGGGGCGTCGTCCTCGCGCTGCTGGTCACTATGATCACCTTCTTCATCTTCTTCATCCTGCCGCCGAACCAGCCGGGCTCGAACCGGCAGGGAATCGTGTCGGGGAACCTGGAGTCGCAGTACGACCTCGAGAGCAAGTCCATGCCGGCCCAGTACGTGACGTTCCTGAACCACGTCGCGCACGGCTGATTCTCGGCGGCACGATCATGTGGCTCCTGATCGCATTCCCGATCGGGATCATCTCGGCGCTCTATCCACGCTCGATGCTCGACAAGGGGCTGATGGCATTCGTCCTGATCGGAGTCTCGGCTCACCCGGTCTGGCTGGGGCTCTCTTTCTCGTATCTGCTCGGATACCGGGCCCACGCCTTCCCCATCGCCGGCTACTGCGACTTCGTCTACGACCGCGGGAGCAGCGTGAACCAGTGCGGCGGGCCGCGCTTCTGGGCGTACCACATGATCCTTCCGTGGTTCACGTTCGCGTTGCTCTTCGCGGCGTTCTACGCTCGCATGATTCGCGCGACCGTGCTGGAAACGATGGACGAGGATTACGTGCGCACGGCCCGCGCGAAGGGCGCCGGGGAGTGGCGGGTGCTCCGTAAGCACGTGTTGCGGAACGCACTCTTGCCGGTGGTCGCGATGCTCAGCATGGACATGGTCGTGATCTCCCTGACCGGCGTGATCTTCATCGAGACCGTCTACCAGCTGCCCGGCCTGGGGACGACCCTGTACCAGGCGCTCACGACCAGCGACATGCCGATCATCGTCGGCGTCGTGCTCGTCATCAGCTTCGCCGTCACGATCACGAACATGCTCGCGGACATCGCCTACTGCTTCCTCGATCCGCGGTTGAGCCTGCGCGGGCCGCGGCCTCAGCGGAGCTGGGGGCTGGGCCGTCTGCGACCCAGGGCCCGGACGGGCATCACCGAGACGGCTGCAGAGGGCTGAGCCAGTCCGCCCAGGCCCGCTCGTAGTGAGAGCGGTTACGGGCGCCGACGACGGTCTCGCGTGCTTCTCCGCCTTCGAAGAGGATGGCCGTCGGGATCGCGAGCACGCCGTAGCGTGAGGCGACGATCGGATTCTCGTCGATGTTCAGCTTCGTGAACTCGACGCGGCCCGCGTGTTGTTCTGCGAGGTCGGCGAGGACGGGCTCGACCGCCTTGCACGGGCCGCACCATGGTGCCCAGAAGTCGATGACCACGGGCTTGTCGGCCTGCAGCACCTCGGCCTCGAACGTCTCGTCCGTGATCTCGCGCATCGACCAAGGCTAGCGAGACATGTCCAGTGCCAGGCACCTGACATGGCTTCTAGAGACGGTTGGTCAGGGCCCGGAGACGAAGGGCCGGGACTTTCCAGATCCCCTCCAGCACGATCGACCTGCTCATCTTCGAGCCGCCCACCTGGCGGTCGGCGAACGTGATCGGGATCTCGACGACCCGGAAGCCGGCCCGGATCGCCCTGTAGGTCGTCTCGATCTGAAACGCGTAGCCGCGAGAGTCGATCGCGTCGAGGTCGATTGTCTCGAGCACCTTCCGGCGGTAGCACTTGAACCCACCCGTCAGGTCGCGGATCCCGAGCTGGAGCAGAACCTGCGCGTACAACGAGCCGCCGCGCGAGATGAAGCGACGCACCAGGCCCCAGTTCCGAGTTCCGCCGCCGGACACGTAGCGCGACCCGAGCACGAGATCCGCCTTCTCGACCGCCGCCGCGAGTCGCGGCACGTCCGCCGGGTCGTGCGAGAAGTCGCAGTCCATCTCGAAGACGAAGTCCGCGCCGAGCTCCAGGGCGCGCGCGAAGCCGGCGAGGTATGCAGGCCCGAGGCCCTCCTTGCGTTCACGATGCAGCACGTGCACCCAGGGCAGCTCGGCGGCGAGCCCGTCCGCGATCTCCCCGGTCCCGTCCGGCGAAGCGTCGTCGATGATCAGTACCTCGAGCCCCTCCAGCCGTAGCTCCCCGAGCGCGCGAACCATCGACTCCAGGTTCTCGCGCTCGTCGTACGTCGGCAGACAGATGACACTGCGCACGGCCCATATCATCGCGGTGGTGGCGAAGACGCTCCCTCGCAACGCAGACGTCGCGGATCAGTTCGACCTCCTGGCCGACTTCCTGGAGCTCGAAGGCAGCGACCAGTTCCGTCCGCTCGCGTACCG
>VAXT01000066.1 GCA_005883245.1 Actinomycetota bacterium
CGCCCGCTCCCATGCGGAGCACGCCAAGGCGCTCTACGAGGAGCAGGAGGACCGGCTCAACGTCGGGCGACTGCTCAACAACCTCGGCGGCCTCACGTTCCTGCTCGGTGATCCCGAGCGCGCGGCCAAGTACCTGAAAGAGGCCTTCGCCGTCGCGCTCGACGTCGGAAGCAAGCCCGATGCGGCCCAGGCCGTGTCCTCTCTCGCCCAGGTCCACTTGAGGACGGGCTCGCCAGACCTGGCCGAGGATTACGCACGGCAGGCCCTCGTCCTGCTCGAGGACAGGATCGACTACCTCGACGAGCAGGGCAACGCACAGCTCGTGCTGGGACGTGCGCTGCTCGAGCAGGGAAAGCTCGACGAGTCCGCACAGGCCCTCGCGGCTGCAGAGGCGGCCTTCGACCAGCTTTCCTCACGGAGCCATCGCGCAGCAGTCTGGACCGCGCAGGCCGATCTGAGCCTTCGCGTCGGAGACAAAGACAAGGCCCTCGGCCTCTACCGCCTCGCCGCGGAGGACCTCCAGGACTTCCGGTTCTGATGTTGCGCCGACGAACACTTCTGCTCGTCGCGACGATCGCCCTCGCCGGCCTGCTGGCGGTGGGCGTGCACGCGTCGTCCGTCCCGACCGTTCCGGTTCTGGCGGTAACCGTCGAGGTTCCAGACCCGGGCAGCGTGCCGCCCGGGATGGTCGCGGTCTTCCTTCCTCCCGCCGGCGACGGGTTCGCCGACGGTGGCGACGGGCCGGGCGGGCTGGAGTGGGTGCTCGCGAGCGGTCTTCCCGACGGCTTCGCCGACGGAGGTGACGTGCCCGACGGATTCGTCGCGCTGCTGGCGCGGCCCGTGGGCGATGAGTTCTGGCAGAGCGGAGCCGTTCCGGACGAGATGCTGCCCGTCCTCGCGTGGCAGGCGCCCGACGGCTTCGCGGACGGCGGCGACCTACCAGAGGGATGGGTCCCCGTCCTCTTCCCCACCGCCGAGCTCAAGGGGCCTAGCCCCTAAGAAAGCTTCTCCTCTCTCCCCGACCCTGACCGGGTGGCGGCCGAGCAGCCCCTCGCTCGACCCGCCACCCGGTCGAATTCTGTGCAGGGCGAACCCGACTGCGCGGCAGCGGCCGGAGGCGTCCTGGGCCGCTCCTAGAATGGGCCGTCCCTTGGCTGCCGAGTTCGTACACCTGCACGTCCACTCCGAGTACTCGATCCTCGACGGGGCCTGCCGTGTACCCGCTCTCGCCGCGCGGGCTGCGGAGCTCGAGATGCCGGCCGTCGGGCTCACCGACCACGGCTCCCTGGCCGGCGCGGTGCAGCTCTACCAGCAGGCGGGGAAGGTCGGGGTCAAGCCGATCATCGGCTGCGAGGTCTACGTCTGCGACGACGCGTCCAGGCAGGAGAAGGGCTACGCGCACCTGACGCTCCTCGCCGAGTCGAACGAGGGCTACGGCAACCTGATCAAGCTCGCCTCAGCGGGCTACTTGCAGGGCTATTACTACAAGCCACGCGTCGACTGGGGGCTGCTCGAGACGCACGCCAAGGGCCTGATCGCGCTCTCCGGATGCCTCTCCGGCCGTGTCTCGAAGGCGCTCGAGGAGTCGCGCGAGGGGGACGCGGCGGCCGACCTCGACCGGCTCGTCCAGGTGTTCGGACGCGACTCGACCTACGTCGAGATCCAGAACGCAGGGCTGGCGGAGCAGGCGCGGATCAACCCGCTGCTGGCGAAGCTCGCACAGGGCACAGGCCTCCCGCTCGTCGCGACCGGCGACGTGCACTACCTGCTCCATGAGGACGCGCGCGCGCACGAGGCGCTCCTCTGCATCCAGTCGGGCGACTCGCTCAAGAACCCGAACCATTGGAAGTTCGACACCGACCAGTTCTACTTCAAGACGCCCGAGGAGATGGCACAGGACTTCGCCGAGTATCCGGCCGCCCTCGCCACGACGCTCGAGGTCGCGGAGCGCTGCAACGTCGAGATCGAGCTCGGCACGCTCCGTCTCCCGAAGTACCCGGTGCCCGAGGGGCGCGACGCGTTCGACTACCTCGTCGAGCTCTGCGAGAAGGGCCTGGAGAAGCGGTACGACCGCGTGACGCCGGAGATCCAGGAGCGGCTCAAGTTCGAGCTGAAGACGATCCGCGAGATGGGCTTCGCCGACTACTTCCTGATCGTCTGGGACTTCGTGAGCTTCGCGAAGCGAAACGGCGTCTCGGTCGGCCCGGGCCGCGGCTCGACGGCGGGCTCGCTGGCCGCGTACGCGCTCGACATCACCGAGATCGACCCGATGAAGTACGACCTGCTGTTCGAGCGGTTCCTGAACCCGGGCCGCAAGTCGATGCCGGACATGGACATCGACTTCTCGGTCGCCGGCCGCGACAAGGTGATCAACTACGTCGCCGAGAAGTACGGGCGTGATCGCGTCGCGCAGATCATCACCTTCGGGACGATGATGGCGCGGGCGGCGGTGCGCGACGCGGGGCGCGTGCTGGAGGTTCCGTACGGCACCGTCGACAAGGTCGCGAAGCTCATCCCCGAGGGCGTGAAGGTCTACCTCGACGACTGTCTCAAACCCGGCTCCGAGCTGAAGGCCGCCTACGACGGCGACCCGCTCGTGCGCGAGATCGTCGACCTCGCGAAGCCGCTCGAGGGGCTCGTGCGGCAGGACTCGATCCGCGCGGCGGGCGTCGTCATCTCCGACCGGCCGCTGACCGACGTCGTCCCGCTGCAGCGCAAGGGCGAGGGCGAGGAGACGGTCACGCAGTTCGGCATGTGGGACGTCGAGGCGCTCGGCCTGCTGAAGATGGACTTCCTCGGGCTCCGGAACCTCGACGTGATCGACAAGGCGGTCGGCCTCATCGGCGGCGGGCTCGACATTCGGAATATCCCGCTCGACGACCGCAAGACCTACGAGATGCTTGCCCGAGGCGACGCGATCGGCGTCTTCCAGTTCGAGTCCTCCGGGATGCGCGAGGCGCTGCGGCAGGTGCGGCCGACCGAGTTCGAGGACCTGATCGCGCTCGTCGCCCTCTACCGGCCGGGGCCGATGCAGTACATCCCGACCTACGCGAAGCGGAAGAACGGGCAGGAGCAGGTGACGTACATCGACCCGCGGCTCGAGCCCATCCTTTCGGACACGTACGGAATCGCCCTGTACCAAGAGAACTACATGGAGATCGCGAAGCAGATCGCAGGCTTTACACCGGCCGAAGCGGATGACCTCCGCAAGGCGATTGGTAAGAAACTGCACGATCTGATGGCGTCCCTCAAGGAGAAGTTCCTCGAGGGGTGCGCGAGGAACGGGTTCACGCCGGCCGTCGCCAACCAACTCTGGAAGGACACCGAGTCGTCCCAGGACTACTCGTTCAACAAGTCGCACGCGGCCGGATATGCGCTGATCGCGTACCGGACGGCGTGGCTGCGTGCGAACCACCCGCGCGAATACATGGCCGCCCTGATCTCGTCCGTGATGAACACGAAGGATCGCGTCCCGTTCTACGTGAGCGCGTGCCACGAGCTGGGGATCGAGGTCGAGCCGCCGGACGTGAACGAGTCGGAACACGACTTCGCGGTCGTCGGCGGAAAGATTCGCTTCGGGCTGAACGCGGTCAAGAACGTGGGGGACATCGCAGCGCGGCGGATCGTAGACGCGCGGAAGTCGGGGCCGTTCGCGTCCTTGTGGGACTTCACGGAGCGCGTCGATCCGCAGGTCGTGAACAAGCGGGCCCTGGAGGCGCTCGTCAAGTGCGGGGCCTTCGACTCGACCGGCGCGTCTCGGAAGGGGATGTTCGAGGCGCTGGAGCAGGCGCTGGGGTCGGGCGCGGCTCGGCAGGAGGCTTTGCTGTTCGGCCAGGAGTCGATGTTCGAGGTCGAGCACCCGCGGATCACCGGCGAGGAGTACGAGAAGAACGAGCTGCTTCGGCTCGAGAAGGAGACTCTGGGCGTCTACGTGTCGGAGCACCCACTGCAGGCGATCCGCGAGCAGCTGCGGCGCAAGACGGAAGCCCCGCTGGCCGAGGTCGAGCGCCGGCGGGACGGCGAGATCGTGACCGTGGGCGGGATCGTCGGGGCGATCAAGCAGCTGACGACCAAGAAGGGCGAGCCGATGGTATTCATGCGGCTCGACGACCTGACCGGCTCGACTGAGGTCGTCGTCTTCAACTCGGTGTACGGGGCGGCCCGCGACCTGCTCGAGGTGGACGAGGTGCTCGTGGTCAAGGGGCGCGTCGACCACAAGCAGGAGGGCGAGACGAAGCTGATCGCGCTCGAGGTGACGCCGTTCGAGGCGACTCCGGAGCGCCGCGAGGTCGTCTTGCGCGTGGACGCGACGCGCGCTCCGGCGGGGCTCGTCCGCAACCTCGCGACGGTTGTCAAGGAGTTCCCGGGCGAGACTCCCGTGCTCGTGGCGATCTCGACCTCGCAGGGCGAGACGACGCTCGCGCTCGGCCCCGAGTACCGCGTCAAGCCGGAGCCGGACTTCTTCGCCGAGATCAAGTCACTCCTGGGCGAAGCCGCCATCACCTGACCCCGCTTCCCTGGCCGGCGCCGGGCTCCCGCCGGGCGAAGCCCGGCTCCGCCCGCCGCCTCGCGCCGCTGCGCACCCTCCTGCCGGCGGGCCGTGTGGCTAACACTGTCCCACCGGCATACGGGCACGCAGCGACGCGCCAGGAAACCGGGGACCTTCGGGACGTCTCCAAGTGCCAGGCACCGGGACATGTCCCGCAATCGGCGGCCACCGGAGACGCGATGCGCGTCAGTCGCCATAATCGGCGCGTGGCCGAGTGGCGGATCCACGGCACTTACCTGGAGTTCTGCAACTGCGATCCCGGGTGTGGCTGCAACTTCCGCGGCGTCCCGAGCTCGCCCGAGGGCAACTGCGAGGCCGTGATCAGCCATGTGATCGAAGAGGGCTGGAGAAACGGGCTCGACCTCGCGGGCGCCAAGGTCTCGTGGGCGCTCTGGTGGCCCGGCGCGATCCATGACAAGGGCGGCCGTGGGCACGCCTATATCGACGCGCCGAACGACGAGCAATACGAGGCGCTGGCGCGGATCTGGCGTGGGGAGGAAGGCTACGGGCTGTTCGAGATCTTCAACTCGACCCTCGACGAGCCGACCGCTGTCGAGCGCGCCACGATCGACGTCAGCGTCGACGGGAAGCGCTCACGCGTCGCCATCGCGGGTGTGACCGAGAACCAGATGGCGCCGCTGACGAACCCGGTCACCGGCGACGTGAACGACGTGCGCATCGTCAAGACGACCGGATTCATCTGGCGTGACGGCGAGATCGCCGAGAGCGAGCGGTTCCAGATCGACCTGCCCGAGATGAGCTGGGACCTGGCGCAACGGCACGCGGTGTACTCGCAGTTCGAGTACTCGAACGCGTGAGGGTGATCCCGACTGAGCGCTGCTAGCTGCGGACGCCTGCGCCGA
>VAXT01000244.1:0-1138 GCA_005883245.1 Actinomycetota bacterium
CGTCTCCATGATCCACTGGATGATCTGCGGGTCGGCGAGCTGGATGATCACGCCGTCGCCCACGCGGCCGGCGACGGCCAGCGCCTTGGGCCCGTAGCCGGCGACGTGCATCGGGATCTCCGGAAGGTCCTTGGCCCACTCGAGCGTCAGCTCCTTCTCGTTCCACTCGACCGGCCGGCCGTTCATCAGGTCCTTGATCATCCGCAGGCGCCGCTCGAACTCGGCGACCTTGACCGGCTTCAGGCCGACGACGCGGCGCGACGAGTCGCCGCGACCGATGCCCATCACCATCCGGCCGCCCGAGAGGTCCTGCATGGTCGCGTACCAGCTTGCTGTGATCGTCGGGTCGCGGATGCCCGGGTTCGTGACGCAGTGTCCGAGCTTGATCCGTTCGGTCTTGTCTGCGACCAGTGGGAGGAGCGCGTAGGACTCCTGCCAGAGGATGTGCGAGTCGTAGGTCCAGCCGTGCTCGAAGCCGTTCTGCTCGGCGAGCTGCATCAGCTCGAGCATCCGCGAGAACGGCGGATCGGGCATCACGGTCATGCCGAACGTAAGGCTCATCGCGACTGGACCCATTGAACCGCCCGGTCGGCCAGGCGGTCAAGTGCCTGCACGGACAGCTCGAGATGCTCCTCTTTCGTGTCCTCGAGCTTCGTGTGCGAGAGGCCGCGCAGGCTCTGGACGAAGAGCATGACCGTGGGCACTCCGGCGCGCGAGACCTCGGCCGCGTCGTGGAGCGGGCCGCTGGGGAGGCGGTGCGAGGCGCCGGCGAACTCGCGGATCGATTCGTCGGCGAGCTCGATCAGCTCCTCGTCGAACAGGATCGGCTCGATGTTCCAGATCCGCTCCCAGTCGACCTCGATGTCCTCCTCGTGGGCGAAGCGCCGCGACGCGGCCTCGGCGTTGCTCAGCATCTCGGCGAGCTGCGCCGCGTCGAGGTGGCGCTGGTCGAGCAGGCACTCGGCCGTCTCCACGACCGAGGTCACGATTCCCGGCTTCGTGACGACGCCGCCCATCGTGCAGACGGCGCCGTCCCCGATGCGGGCGGCGATCTCGCGCAGCTCGAGCTCGAGCTTCGCAGCGCCCGCGAGCGCGTCGCGCCGTTTGTCCATCGGAGTCGAGCCCGCGTGCGCCGCCT
>VAXT01000244.1:1166-2530 GCA_005883245.1 Actinomycetota bacterium
GCAGCTCGAGGTAGGCGGCGGCGTTCTCGAGCTGACGGCGCGCGTCAGTCGCGTGGTCGAGGTCGACGCCGTGCGCGGCGATCGCGTCGGGGAGCGTCGTGCCCTCTGCGTCCCTCCGTTGGCGGAGCTCGTCCTGGTCGGCCATCGAGCCGGCCGCGGCGCTCGAGCCGAACAGCGACCGTCCGAAGCGCGCGCCCTCTTCGTCCGCCCAGCTGACGAGACGCACCGTGACGGGCGGGCGGCCCTCTTCCGCGATCCGGCGCAGGACCTCGGAGCCGGCGACGACGTTGAGCGCCCCGTCGAGCCAGCCTCCGTTCGGCACCGAGTCGAGGTGGCCGCCGACGATCAGCGTCCGCTCGGAATCGCCGGGGAGGGTCCACCACTGGTTGCGCGCCTCGTCGAACTCCATCTCGATTCCGTCCAGCTTCCCCGCCATCCACTCCTGGGCCTTCACCCACGTGTCCGTCCAGGCCACGCGCTGAGCGCCGTTCTCGTCGCCGGTCAGCTCCTGGAGCTCACGGAGCTCGGCGACGCTGCGTTTTGGATCGAGCATGGCGGTAGCTTCTCACCGTGGTCGTCGCGACGAAAGGTTCAGTGGCCCTCCGGCATGCCGGGGACGACGATCTCGCAGCGATCGATGCGCTCACGGTCGAGAGCTACCGGCCGATCTTCGAGAGCTACGTCGAGATGCTCGGCGAGGACTGCTACGAGGTTGTGCGACTCGAGCCCGAGCTGACCTGGGAGGAGCGCAAGATCCAGCAGAACCGGCGGCTTTTCGACGAGCATCCGAGCTGGCTCTGGGTGCTCGACGAGGGCGGCGAGGTGTTCGGGTTCGTCAGCTTCTGGCTCGTGCAGGAGAAGTCCTACGGGCACATCGACAACAACGGCCTGCGCACCGATCGGGTCGGTCATGGCTGGCCGACGTTCATGTACCGGCACGTGCTCGACCACTTCCGAGCTCAGGGCCTCCGCTTTGCCCACGTCGACACGGGCCTCGACGACGCGCACATCCCCGCGCGGCGCGCGTACGAGGCGACCGGCTTCGACCGCCAGGTGCCGACGGTCGATTACTGGCAGGACTTGTCACTCCGCAACCTGGGGTCTACCCTCGCCTAGATGTCCGTGTTGATCAAAGGCGGACGCGTCGTGACCCCCGCCGACGACTACGTCGGGGACGTGTACGCCGAGGGCGAGCGCATCACGCTGATCGGCGAGTCGCTCGACGTCCAGGCGGACAAGGTGATCGACGCGACCGGGAAGTACGTCCTCCCGGGCGGGATCGACCCGCACACGCATCTGGACATGCCCTTCGGGGGCACGGTCACGATCGACGACGTCGAATCGGGTCAGACCTCGGCCGCGTT
>VAXT01000067.1 GCA_005883245.1 Actinomycetota bacterium
TCCCGACACGCAGGCGTGGACGCTCCCCGAGCCGGTCTCCGCCGAGCTCGCGATCCTTCGCACCCGGCTCCTGCCCAGCCTCGTCGAGGCGGCGCGCCGCAACAGCGAGCTGGGCGCCGAGGACATCGCGCTGTTCGAGGTCGCGCGCGTCTACCTGCCCGGCCCCGCTCTGCCGGACGAGCAGACGCACGTGGCCGCGGTCGTCGAGGGCGGCTGGCCGCGCGCGAAGGGGATCGTCGAGGCGCTCTACACCGCGCTGAAGGCCGAGCCCGTCTTCGAGCGGACGACCGATGAGCTGCTCCACCCGGGCAAGGCGGCCTCGGTCGGCGCGGGGGTCGTCGGCGAGCTCCATCCGGGAGCGCTCGACGGGGTCTGGGGCGTCTTCGAGCTCGACCTCGCCCAGCTCCTAGACGCGGCAACCGCGCTGCGCTACACCGACGTGATCACGTACCCGGCGGTCCGGCAGGACCTCGCCTTCGCGGTCGCCGACGACGTGGCGGCCGGCGATCTCGTCTCAGCGGCACGGGAGGCCGCCGGCGACGAGCTCCGGACGATGCGGGCCTTCGACGTGTACCACGGAGACCAGGTGGGCGAGGGCCGCAAGTCGATCGCCTTCGCCGTCACCTTCCAGTCCTCCGAGCGGACGCTCTCCGACGAGGATGCGGCCGCCCTGCGCGAGAAGATTGTGACCGCGCTCGCGCAGCGGTTCGGCGCCGAGCTCAGGGCGTAGCGTCGGAGAGCCGCTCAGCGGTCGCGAGCAGGATCTTGCGCTGGATCTCCGGCGAGCCGTCGAGCAGCTTGCTGAAGTTCCGGCTCGTGATCACGAGCACCCGGACCGGCGAGGTCGCCTGCACGCTCGCCGTTCGCGGCTGTCCGGTCACGAGCGAGATCTCTCCGATGAAGTCGCCCTCGTGAACGGTGTTCACGCGCTTGCCGTCCTTCAGCACGTCGGCGCTGCCCTCGACGATCACGAAAAACTCGCGCCCGCCCTTGCCCTCCCTCGTCAGCATGGCGCCGTCCTTGAGATCGAGCTCGTCCGCGATCGACGCGATCTGGCCCAGCTCCTTCTTGCTGCAGTGCTTGAAGAGCGGGATCCGCTTGATCAGCGCGACCTTGGCATCCTTCCGCAGCTGCACCTGTGGGAGTCTAAAGCGGCGCGACTGGGTAAGACGGTCGTGGTAGAAAGGAGGCGACAATGTTGCGACCGCTACTAGCAGCGGCCCTCTTTGCGGTGCTCGCGATCCCGGTCTCGGCGAGCGGCAGTCCGATCGTCCCCCAACTGAGCGCGAACGTGACCGCGACGTCGATCACGCTCGCCGGCGCAGACGGCAAGAGAGTCCGTGTTCTCCAGCCGAACACGTACCGCATCGTCGTCCACGACCGGACGGCGGCGCAGAACTTCCATCTCGTCGGCCCGGGCCTGAACACCAGGACGAAGGTCGCCGCCAAGACGACGGCGACGTGGCTGGTCCACCTGCAAGTCGGCTCGTACAGCTACCGTTCCGACCAGAACAAGCGGCTGCACGGGGCGTTCGTCGTTGCGGGCAGCCCCCCCGCGTAGAAAACCGATTCGCGATCTCGGCCGTACGTAGGCCAAGAGAGGGTCTGATGTCTCGAACGCTGCTCATCGGCATCGTGGCGGCTGCGGCCGTGTCCATTCCGGCGGCTGCGACCGGCTCGCCCAACGTGACGCTCACGGGCGTCGTCGGCCCGGGCTTCAGCATCTCGTTGAAGAACCCGAACGGCACGGGTGTGACCCATCTCGATCCCGGCACGTACGACATCTCGGTCACGGACAACGCGATCGAGCACAACTTCCACCTCCGGGGGCCCGGGGTCGATCAGGCGACCGACATCGAGGGGACGGGGACGGTCACCTGGACGGTGACGATCACGGACGGGACGTACACGTTCGTGTGCGACGCGCATCCCGTGCAGATGAGGGGCAGCTTCACGGCCGGCAACGTGCCGCCTCCGCCGCCACCCGCGGGCAAGCTGAGCGGGAGGGTCACGTCCAAGGCGATCTCGCTCACGAACGGGGGCTCGAAGGTCCGGTCGCTCGTCGCGAAGAAGTACAAGATCACCGTCTCGGACACGTCGAAGACCCAGAACTTCCACCTCAAGGGCCCAGGGGTGAACAGGAAGACGGGCGTCGCCGCCAAGGCCAGGGCGATCTGGACCGTGACGCTCACGCCGGGCAAGTACACCTACCGCTCGGACAAGAGCCGCAGGCTGCACGGCACCTTCACGGTCAGGGCCGCCGGCTAGCGCGGGTCGCGGCGCCGCTCGAGCTCGCTGTTCAACTCGGCGCCGAACAGCACCGCCCACGCGCTGTAGTTGAGCCAGAGCAGGAGCACGATGCCGCCTGCGAGCGATCCGTACGTCCTCGAGTACGAGCTCGAGAACGACGTGTAGAGCGCGAACAGGCCGGACAGGCCGAGCCACATCAGGCTTCCGACGAGCGAGCCCGTGCTGATCCAGCGCCAGCGCCGCACCGCGTGGTCCGGCCCGAGGTAGTAGATGAACGCGAACAGGAGGAGGACGACCGTGAACGCGATCGGCCAGCGCGCGAGGTCCCAGAACCACGTGAACGCGTTGCCGAAGTTCGCCCGCGCCGCGATTGCATCGCCGAGCTTCCCGCCGAGCACGATCAGGAGCATGATCCCGGCGAGGACGGTCGCAGAGGCGAGCAGGAGGACGAGCGAGATCAGCCTCACCTTCCAGAGCGGCCGTGTCTCGTCCCGGTCGTACGCACGGTTCACGGCCTTCACGACGGAGCTCATCGCCCCGCTCCCCGCCCAGAGGGCGCCGAAGATGCCGAGGGAGAGGAGGAGGACCGAGCCGTTCCCGGTGTCGCGCTGCAGCTGCTGGATGATGCTCGTCACCGACTCGGGCGCCACCGGGTCGAGGAAGTCCTGGAGCGCCCCGAAGGCGCCGATCAGGTCGAGGAACGCGATCAGGAAGATCATCGCCGGGAAGAAGGCGAGCAGCGAGCTGTACGCGATCTCTTGTGAGAGCCCCATGCAGTCGTCCGCCAGGAACTCCTTGCCGCTCGACTTGAAGGCTCCGAGCCAGGCGCGGAGGCCCAGACGTTCCGCTTCAGTTGCGGTCGACAAAGGAGAACCGCCCGAAGCGAGCCTTCTACGTGCTCTCGCGGTGCCGGCCGATCATCCGCATCGTGGCGCCGATCCCGCCCGCGACGACGAAGCCGGCGGCGAGCGCTCCCGCGGCGATCACGGGGAGCTTGGCGCGGACCTTCGCCCCGATGTTCGTTGCCTCGCGGATCTCGTCCCGGAGGTGGTCGACGGCGCCCGCGAGCTGTTCGCGCTCGGTCTCGATCTCGAGCCGTACCTGGTCGGGCGTTCGATTGTTCGTGCTAGTCGCCATCGGACTTGATCGCCTCCGTCGTGAGCCTGGCCTCCTGGATCGCCTGCTCCGGGATCGGGGGCGTCCCCTTCTGGATGCGGTTGACCGCGATCAGCCCGAGGACCGCGGCGACCAGGAACAGGCCGAGCGAGACGATCAGGATCGCGAGCCAGGTCGACATCGCCGTCGCGAGGCCCGCGGCGATCGTCGCGAAGAGGAAGCCGATGCCGTAGAGGGCGAAGATCCCGGCGCCGACGGCCAGGCCGATGCCCAGTCCGAGGTTCGTGACCTTCTTCTTCAGCTCCAGCTGCGCCAGCTCGAGCTCGAGCCGGAACAGCGAGCTCGCGTGCTCCGCTACCAGGCGGGCGGTCGCGCCGAGGCCCGAGTTCGTCTCAGTCGTCCGGGGTTGCATCGTTCTTCCAGTCGATGATCTTCGCCAGGACGATGCCCGCGGCGAAGGCGAGGCCGATGAAGAGGAGCGGGCTGGGCCCGCTGCCGCTGCCGGGACGCTTCGGCTTGGCGCCGGTCGGCGCGACTGAGCCGTGGCCGGGCTTCTGGTTCTTCGGCGCACGCCCTTTCGCGCGGGCCTTGATCAGGCTCGGCTTGAGCTTGCGCAGGAACTCGGCGTCGTCGGCCAGCGGTTGCGCGAACTTGGCGGCGAGGCCTCCTTCGCCGGCAGCCGTGTCGGCCATCTGCTGCAGCTGGTCGGCCGCGCGGTCCACCAGTTGATCCGCCTTCGCCGTCATTTCCTCACCGGCGGTTCCTCGCCGGTCGCGACGCGCCAGATCGTCGACGCAGTCTTGCGTGCCGCGAGCGTCGCGGCGGCCGCGAGCGAGGCGTAGAGGCCGGTCCACATCAGCCTGCGCAGCATCGATGCAAGCGTACCGCGAAGCGGGGAACGCGAAACGCCCGAGAGCGCCGCATATTTATTCTCCTCCTATGCAGCGGGAGCCGCGTCCACTGGAGAAGGAGGAGCGCCAGAGGCTGATCACGAGCATCGTCACCCGCCGGCGCGTGGGGACGCAGAACGAGCTCCTCGACGCGCTGGCCCGCGCGGGGTGCCGAGTGACCCAGGCGACGATCTCCCGCGACATCCGCGAGCTGGGCCTCGACAAGACGCACGACGTGCTCGGCCGCCCCCGCTACGTGGCGCCGCAGGCCGTGCGGAGCGTCGATCCCCGGGATGCGCTGGCAGGCGTGCTCTCGCAGTTCGGGCGCCGCGTGGAGGCTGCTCAGAACATCGTCGTCGTCCAGACCGAGCTCGGCTCCGCGCCCGCGGTGGCGCGCGCTCTCGACCGGCTCGAGCACCCGCGCATCGTGGGCACGATCGCGGGCGACGACACGTGCGTGGCGATCGCCCGCAACAACCGGGACGCCGTCGCGCTCGCCCGGGATCTCGCCGAGCTCGTCGGTTAGCCGCCTTCTCACCCTAAGGGGTGATCTTTCGGGCCTTCTCCGTTGCGGTTCGGCGAGCTTCGCGTAGGTAACCCGTTCGAAACGACTCGATTCTTCTCTTTCCTACCGTGTCAAGATTCGATTGGAAACGCCGATCAAGCCGTCAGGTTCGGAATGCCGCCAACATCTGCTGGAAGTGGGTCGATGCTTCGTCTGTTGATCTCCGACGACGCGCCCGAGGCCCGTGCCTCTCTTCGGGCGAGCCTCGCGGGCCAGCCGGGGATCGACGTCGTCGCCGAGGCCGAGAACGGGGAAGAGGCGATCGCGCTCGCGGTGGCCCATCGGCCGGACGTGGTGCTGATGGACGTGCAGATGCCCGTCCTCGACGGGATCGCCGCGACGAGGCAGATCCGGCGGCTGCTGCCAAAGGCGCGGATCGTCGCCTACGCAGGCTCGGACGACGTCGACGACGTGATGGCGATGATGGAGGCTGGTGCCGATGCGTACTGCGTGAAGGGGGCTCCGCTCTGGGAGCTCGAGCGAGCGCTCGCGGGGGCGGCCGACCCACTGGTGCGGCTTGCGCACGCGATCGCCCGCTCCGTGAACGGCGGCGGCACCGCGGAGCTCGTGGCGCGCGAGCTCGCCGATCTGACCGGCGCGTCTTTCGCGGCCACGTATCTCGCTTCGGCCGACACGTCGCTCTCGCTCGCGGCTCTCTCCGGGCCGGGCGCTCCCGACTCGCTGCACTCGGCGCCGGGAGTCGTCGTGCGGGCGTTCACGGAGCTGACGCTGGCGCAGGCGGACACGCACGAGC
>VAXT01000068.1 GCA_005883245.1 Actinomycetota bacterium
AGGAGTTCGACGGCCAGGTGCCACGCACACTCGAGGAGCTGACGCGCCTACCGGGAGTCGCGCGCAAGACAGCGAACGTCGTCGCGTCCGAGCTCGGCCAGACGCAGGGCGTCGTGGTCGACACGCACGTGCGCCGCCTCTCTCAGCGGCTCGGTCTGACGAGACAGGACGACCCGGTCAAGATCGAGCGCGACCTGCAGCGCCTGGTCCCCCGCGAGTACTGGGGCGTGTTCCCGCACCTGTTGATCTGGCACGGCAGGCGCGTCTGCATCGCGCGCAACCCGCGCTGCGAGGAGTGCGTGCTCTCCGACCTCTGTCCGGCAGTGAGGCCTAGTACCGCCGCGCCAAGGCCACGAGCAACCCGCCGTCCTCGTCGTACGCGGGGAAGAAGTCCGCGGTCACCGGCTGAGTGAGGCCGTTCCGCGTCCTGAGCTCGAGCTTCTCGCCGAGCCGGCGCACTCCCCACTCGCGTGTGAGCTCCGACGGGTTCTTGCCGTCGTCCCAGCCGTTGAGCGAGAACGCCTCCATCACATCCTTGCCGAGCACGTCCTTCTCCTGGTATCCGGTCAGCTCGAAGACACCGCGACCGAGGGCGAGGATCCGGCCCTCCGCATCGCAGACGACGAAGCCGGCGCTCGGCGCGGGGTAGTAGTCGTCCATCAGCTCGAACAGAAAGCCGAAGCCACAGTGGCGGCACTGCGGCGCCTGCTCCGAGAAGCCTTCGACGCCGTCGATGTCCACCGTGCGCTGTTTGCAGTTTGGACAGATGTACCAGGGCACGTCGCCGATCGTAGCCTCGCCCTCTAGGCTCGCGGCCGAGCAACGGTGACCGCACTCCTCCTCATCACGCTGCCCGCCACGCGGGTCGCCTACGTGCTGCTGGCGCTGCTCGTCGGAGGCGAGTCCGCGGGCGTTCCGCTGCCCGGTGAGACGGCGCTGATCACGGGCTCGATCCTCGCCTCGCAGGGGAGGCTGTGGCTGCCGCTCGTGATCGTGGTGGCGGCCGCGGCGGCGATCGTCGGCGACAACATCGGCTACGAGCTCGGGCGGCACGGTGCTCGACGCGTGCTCTCGCGCCCGGGCCGGTTCGAGGACCGGCGCCAGGCGTTTCTCGAGCGCGGTGAGGCGTTCTTCGAGCGCCACGGCGGCAAGACGGTCTTCCTCGGGCGCTGGCTCCCGTTCCTGCGGGTCACCGCCGCCTGGCTCGCGGGCGCGAACCACATGCCCTGGCCGCGGTTCTTCGCCTGGAATGCCCTCGGAGGCATCTCGTGGGCGATCTCGGTCGGCGTCTTCGCCTACCTCGCCGGCGAGGTCGCGGTGCGGATCTTCCACGACGCCGGCTATGTCCTCCTCGCGCTGGTCGCCCTCGTACTCGTCGGACTTGCGATCTGGTACGTGTTCAAGCGCCGCTAGAGCCAGCGCTTGCGGCGGAAATAGACGATCTGCGCGATCGTCGTCGTCAGGATCAGGAACCACGACCAGGCGTAGCCGTAGTGCCAGCGGTACTCCGGCGTGTGGACGAAGTTCTGGCCGTAGAGCCCGACGATGAAGGTCGGAACGAGCAGGATCGACGCGATCGCCGTCAGCCGCTTGACGACCTCGTTCTGGTCGATCGAGACACGCGCCTGCTGATAGTCGCGCGCCGCGGACAGGAGGTCGCGCGCGTACTCGACGCCCTCGGTTGCACGGAGCAGCTTGTCGTATGTCGTCGCGAAGTGCTGCTCGACCTCCCGGGGAAAGACCTCGCGCGTGAGCAGCGTCCGGCCCTCGATGTCGACCCGGCCGTCGACGACCTCGCGCACTGCGTCACGGGTGGGGGCCAGGGTTTTCCGGATGTGCAGCAGGTCGTGCCTCAGCTCCGAGATCCGCCTGCGGATCTTCTCGGCCGGCCATGAGTCGATGCCCTCCTCGAGCTCGTCGATCTCCTCGTCGACCGCGTCGAGTAGGTCGATGTACCGCTCCGCTACGTCGTCGACCAGGAAGTACGCGATCATCCCCGGCGACTGCTCGTGCTCGATCGCATCGCACACGTCGCCGATGTTGCTCGGGTCGAACGGCGGCCGCTCGCCCGGCGTCTTGCGGACCGTGACGATGCGCTCGCGGCTGAGCACGAAGTCGACCTCCTGGTAGTAGACGACGTCCTCCTCGGGCACGGCGACGGCGGCGAGGAGGAGACCCAGCACGTAGTTGCCGTGGCTCTTGACACTCGGCCTCGGGCTCCGGCCTTCGGGATCGGCGGGTCGCATGAGCTCGGCCCAGGCGTCGGCACGGAGCTCGTGCGCAACGTGCTCACGCAGCTCCTCCTCGCTCGGGTCGAGCAGGTCGATCCAGGCGCTTCTCGCCATGCAGCGAGAGTAATGCCGGCTTCGGCTAGCTAGACGGCCTCGGCCCGCGGGGCCGCCAGGGCTGTTGCCTCGTGGCCCTCCTCGGCCGCGAGCAGGCGCTCCGCGTCGAGCGCGGCCATGGCGCCCGTGCCGGCGGCGGTTACGGCCTGACGATAGGTGTGGTCGGCGACGTCCCCGGCCGCGAACACGCCCTTGATGTTCGTCTCCGTCGAGCCCGGCTGCACCTCGAGGTAGCCCGCCTCGTCGTGGTCGAGCTGGTCGAGGAACAGCTTCGTGTTCGGGTCGTGCCCGATGGCGACGAAGAGCCCGTCGGTGGGGAGGTCCGTCTTCTCGCCGGTGTTCAGGTTCCGGATGCGGACCGCGGTCACCTTGCCGTCGTCTCCGAGTACCTCGTCGACGACCGCGTTCGTGATCCACTCGATCCTCGGGTTCGCCCGCGCGCGGTCGAGCATGATCGGCGACGCCCGGAACTCATCGCGCCGATGGACGACGGTCACCTTGTCCGCGAACTTCGTGAGGAAGATCGCCTCCTCCATGGCCGAGTCGCCGCCGCCGACGACGACGACGTTCTTGCTCCGGAAGAAGGCGGCGTCGCAGACGGCGCAATACGAGACGCCGCGGCCCTGGAGCATGCGCTCCGACTCGAGACCGAGCTGGCGCGCGCTCGCGCCCGTGGCGACGATAACCGCACGGGCGTAGTACACGTCGCCCCCGATCTCGACCCGGAACGGCCGCTCTGAGAAGTCGACCGCGGTGACGTCGTCGGTGATGAAGTCGGCGCCGAAGCGCTCGGCCTGCCGCCGGAAGTCCTGCATCATCGCGGGGCCGAGGACGCCCTCCGGGTACCCGGGGTAGTTCTCGACGTCGCTCGTGATCATCAGCTGGCCGCCGAAGGTGACTCCTTCGATCACGAGCGGGTTCAAGTTGGCGCGCGCGGCGTAGAGGGCGGCCGTGTATCCGGCCGGCCCGCCGCCGACGATGATCAGGTCACGCGCGTCACTCACAGGCATCTCTCCAAAGGTCGGGACCCATGGGGTCCTCCAGGTTATTCAACGAATCGGATCACTCGAAACTTCCCCGATCGGCTCGCCGCAGAGGTAGAGGGCTCCTTCTCGAAAATCGGCCGCGGGATGCCTCTGATGGCGCTCTTCGAGACCCGGACGGATGAGGTGCACGACCTCGTGTCCACGGGCGGCGAGGAGCTCCGAGATCAGCCGCCTGTGGCAGCGCTGCCAGGGAGTCTCGGCACACATCAGGCACGGTTTCGGCTGCGCCAGTGCGTGCTCGAGCGCCGCCTGCCACTTCGGCGTGCGCATACGGGCGGCGTAGCCGGCGAGCTGGCCGAGGCACGCGAAGAGCTCCTCGCCCGGCTCGCTGCTCCGTAGACCACCGAGCTCGGCCGCGTGCAGGTACGCGATGCCCGCGTCCTCGAGCGCACCGGCGAGCGTCGCCTGGCTGAACTGCGGATTTCGCCGGGAGGAAGGAAAGCGCCGGGCGTCGACGAGTGTCTCGACGCCGGCCTCGCGCAGGCAGTCGATCAGCTCCTCGGAAGACCGGCGGCCGTGGCCGATCGTGTGGATCACGGGCCTCACGCGCATAGAATCGCCGCTCTAACGGGAAAGGAATCGACATGGCCGAGACGGTGAGCTGGGACGGGCTCCGCGAGCTCGCGGAGTTCCGGGCGGAGAAGGGGTGCGCGATCAGCTTCTACCTCGACCTCGATCCGCGGACGGCTCCGACCGCAGGCGATGCAGCTACGCGGACGAACGCGCTCCTCACCGACGGCGAGCGCCACGCGGAGACGAACAACCGCGGGTTGACGCACGACCAGCGGGTTGCGCTCAAGCAGGACTTCGCTCGGATCCGCGAGTACTTCGCCAACGAGTTCCAGCGGAACGGTGCCCACGGTGTCGCCGTCTTCTCGGCCGGGATGGACAACGTCTG
>VAXT01000165.1 GCA_005883245.1 Actinomycetota bacterium
GTCGCGATCGTCGGCGACGTCCTCCACTCGCGGGTCGCGCGCTCGAACATCCAGGCGCTCGTCCTGCTCGGCGCGCGGGTGACGCTCGTCGGGCCGCCGACGCTTCTCCCGCGCGGGATCGAGGCCATGGGCTGCGAGGCGACGACGGACATCGACGCAATCGGCGCCGCGGACGTCGTCTACGTCCTCCGGATGCAGAAAGAGCGGATGCTCGAGGGCGCGAATTACGTGCCGAGCCTGCGCGAGTACACGGCGCGCTGGGGCGTCACGCCGGAACGGCTGCGGCCGGGGCAGAAGATCATGCATCCCGGACCGATGAACCGCGGGGTCGAGATCGATCCGCTCGTCGCGGACGCGGCCGACGCGCTGATCGAGACCCAGGTACGCGCCGGCCTCGTCGTGCGGATGGCCGTCCTCTACGACCTGCTCACGACCGGGCCCAAGCCGGTCGAGGCCGAGGTCCCGATGGGGGTGGCGTGATGCTCTTCGCGAAGGACGCGCCGAAGGAGAACCTGATCGTCCGTGGGGCGCGCGTGCTCGATCCGGTCGAGGGGCTCGACTCGCCGGTGGACGTCAAGATCGACGACGGTGTCGTCGGGGAGCTCGGGTCGAACCTCCCGCAGAACTCGCACAAGGTGATCGACGGCACGGGGCTCGTCCTCGCGCCGGCGTTCGTCGACCCGCACGTGCACCTGCGGACTCCCGGCCGCGAGGACGAGGAGACGATCGCGACGGGGACTCGCGCGGCTGCCGCGGGTGGGTACTGCGCGATCCTCGCGATGCCGAACACCGAGCCGGTCATCGATTCCGCGGCTGTGCTGGGCGCGCTCGTCGAGCAGGCCCGGGAGGAGGCCGAGGTCCAGGTCGGCTTCCTGGCGGCGATCTCCAAGGGGCAGGAGGGCTCCGAGCTGACCGAGATGGGCGAGCTCGCCGACCAGGGCGCGGCCGGGTTCACCGACGACGGTCGTCCCGTGGTCGCGACGGCGCTCATGTGGCGCGCACTCCAGTACGCGTCGATCACCGATCGGCCGCTCGCGGTGCACTGCGAGGATCCCACGCTCTCGCGCGGCGGCCACATGCACGAGGGAGTCGTCTCGGCGGAGCTCGGGATCGGAGGCTGGCCGTCGATCGCTGAGAGCGTGATGGTCGAGCGAGACCTGGCGCTCGCCCTGTACGAGAGCCGGACGCTGCACCTGATGCACCTGTCGGCGCGCGCGTCGATGAATCCGCCGCTGCGCTCCGAGGACGACCGCCAGGCGCTGATCGCCGGGCTGCGGGACGGCACGATCGCCTGCGTCGCCACCGACCACGCGCCGCACGCGCGGCACGAGAAGGAGGTGCCGTTCGAGGCGGCGCCCTTCGGGGTGACCGGGCTCGAGACCGCGTTCTCCGCCCTCTACACGCACCTCGTCGAGCCGGGGCTGATCTCGCTGGAGACGCTGCTGGAACGGATGTCGGCGGGTCCCGCCCGGGCTTACGGGCTCGAGGCGCCGAAGATCGCAGTCGGCGCGCCGGCGAACGCGGTCCTCCTCGACACGCAGGCGAGCTGGCAGGTCGCCGAGGACGGCTTCAAGAGCCGCTCGACGAACTCGTGGCTGATCGGCGAGAAGCTGCGCGGCCGGGTGCGAGCGACGATCGCGGGCGGGCGGCTGGTGCGCGGGTCGTGAACGGCTTCCTGCTCCTCGAGGACGGCACGGTCTTTCGCGGCGAGTCCGTCGGGGCCGAGGGGTACGCATTCGGCGAGGCCGTCTTCACGACCGCGATGACCGGCTACCAGGAGGTCGCGCTGTCGTCATGCGCGAGGCGCGCGGCCCGGCCTGGACGGACTGGCTGCACGACCAGGGCGTCGTCGCGCTGACCGGGATCGACACGCGCTCGCTCGTGCTCCACCTGCGCCAGGCCGGCGCGATGCGGGCGATCGCAATCGGCGGCGAGGCGTCGGTCGACGAAGCGCTGAACGCGGTTCGGGCGCAGCCGGAGATGGCCGGTCGCGACCTCGCGGCGAAGGTCTCGACCCGCGACCCGTTCGTCTTCTCAGACGCAGGCTGGTCCCGGATCGCGGTCGTCGACTACGGCTGCAAGCGCTCGATCCTGAACCGGCTCGCCTGGTCGGGCGCCGCGGTCACCGTCTACCCGCACGGGGTGGACGCGGACGAGCTCGTCGACTACGACGGCGTCCTGCTCTCGAACGGCCCCGGCGACCCCGAGCCGCTGAGGGACGAGCAGGCGACGATCCGCAACCTGATCGGCCGCGTCCCGGTCCTCGGGATCTGCCTCGGTCACCAGCTGCTGGCCCTCGCGACCGGGCGCACGACCTACAAGCTTCCGTTCGGCCACCGCGGCGCGAACCACCCCGTTCTCGAGCGCACGACGAACGGCGTTCTCGTCACCTCGCAGAACCACGGCTTCGCGGTGGCGCCGGGCCAGTCCCGCGAGGAGACGCACGTCTCGCTCTACGACGGAACCGTTGAGGGGCTCGAGCTGCGAAACGAGAGGGCGCGCTCGGTGCAGTTCCATCCGGAGGCCGGCCCAGGACCGCACGTCGCCTGGGGGATTCTCGAGTCGTGGGTCGAGGAGGTGGGCGGCCTTGCCAAGGCGGCGTGACATCGAGTCGATCTGCCTGATCGGCTCCGGGCCGATCGTGATCGGACAGGCGTGCGAGTTCGACTACGCCGGCTGCCAGGCGCTGAAGGTGCTGCGCGAGGACGGTTTCAAGACGATCGTCGTCAACTCGAACCCGGCGACGATCATGACCGACCCGGGGTTCGCCGATCGCACGTACCTGGAGCCCCTGGACGTCGAAGGCGTCGCCGGCGTGCTCGAGCGTGAGCGGCCGGACGCGCTCCTGCCGACGATGGGCGGCCAGACTGCGCTCAACCTCGCGGTCGCGCTCGCAGAGGAGGGGATCCTGGCCGACCTCGGAGTGGAGCTGATCGGAGCGCCGGTCGACGTCATCCGGCGCGCTGAGGACCGTGAGCTGTTCCGCGAGACCGTGCGCGCCGCGGGCCACGAGGTCCCAGCGTCCGAAATAGTCACGTCCCGGGACCAGGTCCCTGGACATGTCTCCTTCCCGGTGATCCTCCGGCCCGCATTCACGTTGGGTGGCCACGGCGGAGGCACCGCCCGCGACCCCGACGAGCTGGAGCGCTTGCTCGAGCGCGCGCTTGGGGAGAGCCCGGTGGGCCAGGTGCTCGTCGAGGAGTCGCTCCTCGGCTGGGACGAGTTCGAGCTCGAGCTGATGCGCGACCGGGCCGACAACGCGGTCGTCGTCTGCTCGATCGAGAACATCGACCCGATGGGCGTGCACACGGGCGACTCGGTGACCGTCGCGCCGCAGATGACGCTGCCCGACGAGGCCTACCAGGAGCTACGCGACGCGGCGATCGCGGTCATCCGCGCGGTCGGCGTGGACTGCGGCGGCTCGAACATCCAGTTCGCCCGCGAACGCGAGACCGGCGAGCTGCGCGTGATCGAGATGAACCCGCGCGTGTCGCGGTCGTCGGCGCTCGCCTCGAAGGCGACCGGCTACCCGATCGCCAAGGTGGCCGCGAAGCTCGCTGTCGGCTACACGCTCGACGAGATCCCGAACGACCTGACGGGGACGACGCCGGCGAGCTTCGAGCCAACGCTCGACTACGTCGTCGTCAAGTTCCCGCGCTTCGCGTTCGAGAAGTTCCCGGGCGCGGATACGACGCTCGGCACGCAGATGAAGTCGGTCGGCGAGGCGATGGGGATCGGGCGCACCTTTGGCGAGGCGTTCCTCAAGGCGCGCCGCTCGCGCGAGCTGGACGGCGCCGACGCCTGGGAGCTCCCCGAGGGCGCGCATTCGTGGTTCCGCGAAGAGCTCGAGCGGCTCGAGGCTCCGGCCGGGCATCTCGACGACCTCGTGGCCGACGACTGGGTGCGGCTCAAGCGGCTCGGCCTCTCGGACGCGGCGATCGCGGCCGGGTGCGGCGCCATGGAGCAGCTGGCGCGGGCGAAGCGCCGCGGCTGGGGCGTCCGCCCTGCGTACCGGCGCGTCGACTCCTGCGCAGCCGAGGTCGAGGCCAGCTCGAACTACTTCTATTCCACGTGGGGAGAAGCCGACGAGGCCAGGCCGAACGGTACGAAACCGCGGGTCGTGATCCTCGGCTCCGGCCCGAACCGGATCGGCCAAGGAATCGAGTTCGACTACTGCTGCGTCCACGCCGCGCAGGCGTTCCGTGCGCTCGGCTACGAGGCGGTCATGGTCAACTGCAACCCGGAGACCGTCTCGACCGACTACGACACGTCGGATCGTCTCTACTTCGAGCCGCTCGGCGCCGAGGAGGTGCTCGAGATCTGCGCCCGTGAGCTCCCCGCCGGCGTCGTCATCCAGTTCGGGGGTCAGACCCCGCTGAAACTCGCGCGCGAAATCGAAACGGAAGGCTGGCGGATCCTCGGGACACCTTTCGAGGCGGTCGACCTCGCCGAGGATCGGGAGCGGTTTGCGGCGCTCTGCGAGAGGCTCGAGATCGACGTCCCGTCCTGGTCGATGGCCGGGGGCGCCGCCGAGGCGGCCTACGTCGCAGAGGCGATCGGCTACCCGGTGCTCGTCCGGCCCTCGTACGTCCTCGGTGGGCGGAACATGCAGGTCTGTTACGACGACGAGTCCGTTGCCGCGGCCGCCGAGGTCGGTGGACGGGTGCTCATCGACCGCTTCCTCGAGGGCGCGATCGAGATCGACGTCGACGCGCTCTGCGACGGCCGCGAGACGTTCGTGGCGGCGGTCATGGAGCACGTCGAAGAGGCGGGCGTGCACTCGGGCGACTCGAGCTGCGTGTTGCCGGCGCCCTCGCTCGACGACGAGACGCTCGCGCAGATCGAGGAGATCGTGAGGAGGCTCGCGCCGGCCCTCGGCGTGGTCGGTCTTGTCAACGTCCAGCTCGCGGTCCAGGACGGCGAGGTGTTCGTGCTCGAGGCGAACCCGCGGGCCTCGCGAACCGTCCCCTTCGCGAGCAAGGCGATCGGACTGAACCTCGTCGAGGCCGCCTGCCGCCTCGCCGCCGGCGCAGACCTGTCCGATCTGGCCCTGCCCCGGGACCAGGTCCTGGGACGTGGCTCATCGGGACAGGTGTCGGTCAAGGCGGCCGTGTTGCCGTTCGCGCGCTTCCCAGGGGCCGATCCCGTGCTCGGGCCGGAGATGCGCTCCACTGGCGAGGTGATGGCGAGCGCCGCCGACCTGCCGACCGCCTTGGCCAAGGCCGAGCGCGCCGCCGGTCGTCCGCTGCCGATGGAGGGGACCGCCTTCCTCTCCGTCCGCAACGCGGACAAGCCTGCGCTCGTCGAGGTCGCCGAGTCGCTGTCGAAGCTCGGCTTCCGCCTCGTGGCCACGGCCGGCACGGCGAAGGCCCTCGCCAACGCGGGAATCGCGGTCGAGCACGCGCGCAAGGTGACCGAGCCGGGGGAGGGGGCGACCGTCGTCGACCTCGTCCGCCGCGGCCATTGCGACCTCGTCGTGAACACGCCCTTCGGAGACGTGGGCGCCCGCTCCGACGGCTACCTGATCCGCGAGGCCGCGCTCGGCGCCCGCGTTCCGTGCATCACGACGATGGCGGGCGCGAGGGCGGCGGTGCGTGCGATCGCCGACGCCCAGGGCGACCTCGCGGTCTCGCTGCAAGAAAGAATCGGTGCGCAGAAGAGAAGCGCTTAGAGTCGTCGCCAACGAGTCGGTCGGCCCCTATTCCCTGATCCGCGTCGAGCGGGGAAGCCTGGATCCCGGCAGCCCCGGGCAGTTCTTCATGCTCGAGGCTCCGGGGCGCCCGCTGCCCCGCCCGATGAGCCTCTGCCAGGCTCCGCCGGGGGAGTTGGGCTTCCTCCTCGAGTCGATCGGCCCCGGAACGCGAGCCCTCGCCGCCGTCGAGCCGCGTGAGAAGATCCACGTCTTCGGCCCGCTCGGCAACGGCTACCGGCTCGATGTCGAACGGCCCCTCCTCGTCGGTGGCGGAATCGGCGTCGCACCGTTTCCGTATCTCTCGGCAGTGCTCGGCAGCCCGCCGGCGATCCTCGGCTTCCGCAGCGACTGGCATGCCGAAGCCGCATCCCTCGTCCCGAACGCGGAGGTCGTGGTCGAACCGACGCTCGTGACGGAGCGCCTGCGGCCGGACCACGACGTCCTCGCCTGCGGCCCCGAGCCCATGCTCGAAGCCGTCCGCGAGCTCGCTCCCAACGCGCAGCTCGCCTGGGAAGCGCCCATGGCCTGCGGCTACGGCGCCTGCTACGGCTGTTCCGTCGAGATCGACGGCGTCCTGAAGCGGCTCTGCGTCGCCGGGCCGGTGCTGGAGGCAGCGTGATTCTGAACGCATCCGGCTGCCTGGATGCCCTCGAGGCTCCCGAGGTCGCGCGCGCGCTCGACGTCTTCGTGACGAAGACCGTCACCCCGCAGCCGCGCGAGGGAAACCGCCCCGTCCGGATCGCCGAGACCGAGGCCGGCATGCTCAACTCGATCGGGCTCGAGAACCCGGGCATCGACGGTCTCCTCCGCGAGAAGCTCCCCCGCCTGGCCGAGCTCGGAGTGCCGCTTTGGGTCTCCGTCGGCGGCTTCGCGGCGGCCGACTACGCCCAGCTCTGCGCCGCGCTCGCCGACCGGCCCGAGGTGTCCGCGATCGAGCTCAACCTCTCGTGCCCGAACGTCGAAGAAGCGCCCGAGAGCGCCGCCGAGCTCGTCGCTGCAGCGCGACCGCAGACCCGAAAGACGCTCTACGCGAAGCTCTCGCCGGCCGCGACCGACCTGCCCGAAACAGCCCGAGCGGTCCAGGCCGCCGGCGCCGACGGACTGTCGCTCGTGAACACGATCCGCGGCCTCGCCCTCGACGACGAGACCCTCCAGCCCAGGCTCGGGCACGAGCTCGGCGGCTACTCGGGACCGGCCCTCAAGCCGATCGCGCTAGCGGCCGTCTACCAGTGCTACCGCGCGACCGGGCTCCCGATCGTGGGCATGGGAGGGATCGCCACGGGCCGCGATGCGCTCGATTTCCTGGCCGCTGGCGCGAGCTCGATCGCGCTCGGAACGGTCCTCTTCGGGGACCCCGACGCGCCCGGCCGAGTGCGCCGCGAACTGGCCGAGGAGCTCGCTTCGCGGGGCCTCTCGGGCCCCGAGGCCGCGACCGGTCTCGCGCACGGCGCAAAGCCCGCCTCTGTTGCCTGATCGGACAATAGACGGTTTTTGCGGGCAAAACACCCCGTTTGCACGCTCCGCTCAAGAGAACTAGTATCTCGCGCCGTGGCGGCAACGAAGACTCAGGCGAAGGCGCCCGCCAGGTCTCGCGACCAGCGCATGGAAGCTCTCAAGCGCGCGAACGACATCCGGGTCAAGCGAGCGCAGCTGAAGAAGGACCTGAAAGTGGGGCGCGCACGGATCGACAAGATCCTCAACAACCCTCCCGAGTACGTGGCGACCGCCAAGGTGTTCGACATGCTGATGGCCGTGCCCAAGTTCGGGCGGGTCAAGGCCGCGCGGTTCCTGAATCAAGCCCGCATCAGCCAGTCGAAGACGGTCGGTGGCCTCTCCGACCGCCAGCGGACTGAGCTCATTGGGCTCTTCCACAGGTAACGGCCCGACAATCCCGGTCTTCGTCGTCACCGGGACTTCGGGTGCGGGGAAGGGCACGCTGGAAAAGGCCCTGCTGAGCGTTATGCCAGACCTCCAACTGGCCGTTTCCGCGACGACCCGGGAGCGGCGCGAGGGCGAGGAGGACGGGCGCGAGTACTGGTTCATCTCGGACGAGGAGTTCGACGCGAAGCTCGCCGCCGGGGAGTTCCTAGAGCACGTCGAGTTCCCATGGGGGCAGCGCTCGGGGACGCTGCGATCCGAGATCGACCGCATCAAGTCCAACGGCCGGATCCCGCTGCTCGACCTCGAGCCCCAGGGTGCGCTCGACGTGAAATGCAGCGTCCCCGGAGCGGTCACGATCTTCGTCGAGGCTCCGACCTTCGCCGAGAACGAGCGGCGGCTTCGCGAGCGTGCGACCGAGAGCGAAGGCGAGATCGAGGAACGCCTCGCGCTGGCCCGCGAGCAGCTGAGCCAGGCGGGCGAGTTCGACCACCTGATCGTCAACGACGACGTCGACCGCGCGCTCGGCGAACTCGAGGAAATCGTCAGATCAAAACTCTCCGCTAGCATGTCGCGACCGTGATCCACCCACGAATCGACACCCTGCTCGAGAACGTCAACGAGCGCTATGCCCTCGTGATCGTCGCCGCCAAGCGCGCGCGGCAGATCAACAACTACCACCACCAGCTCGGCGAGGGCACCTTCGACGACAACCCGCCGCCGCTCGTGGAGTCGCGCTCGAAGAACTACTTGACGATGGCCCTCGAAGAAGTCGCCGAGGGCAAGATCAAGTACTCCTACCGGGGCTAGGGGCTATCGGGCTCGGGAGTATTCGGCCGCTGCCCGGCGGTTGCGGATCCACGCGGCCACGCCGAGGCGATCAGCGTCAGGAGCGTGAGCGAGAGAAGGCCGACCGCTGTTAGGACGAGCGCGGCGGTTCCCCGTTTGGCCCCGACGGGCAAAATGTGCTCATGGCCAAGGTGCTCCTCGGAGTGACGGGCGGGATTGCCGCCTACAAGGCTTGCGAGCTAACGCGTCTGCTCGTCAAGGCCGGGCACGACGTGATCCCGCTCGTCACGCGCGGCGCCGATCGGTTCGTGCGCCGGGAGACCTTCGCCGCGCTGGCTCGCCGTCCCGCGAAGGAGGATCTCTACCCGCACCTCGCCCGCGCCGACTTGCTCCTGATCGCGCCGCTGACCGCGAACACGATGGCCAAGCTGGCGTACGGGCTGGCCGATGACGTGCTCACTGAGGCTGCGCTGGCTCACCGCGGGACGGTGCTCGTCGCACCGGCGATGAATCCGCGCATGTGGTCGCACCCGGCGACTCAGGCGAACGCGTCCACGCTCCGCGAGCGGGGGGTCGAGCTGATCGGGCCTGACGAGGGCGAGACGGCAGAGGGCGAGCTCGGCGTGGGGCGGATGGCCGAGCCGCAAGAGATCTTCGAGCGGGCGCAGGAGCTGCTCCAACCAGCCATGTCCCGGGACCAGGTCCCAGGACATGGCTCGAAGGGGCATTTGCGCGGAAAGCAGGTGCTCGTGACGGCAGGTGGAACCCGCGAGCCGCTCGACGCTGTGCGCTTCGTCGGCAACCGCTCGTCCGGGCGCATGGGAATCGAGCTCGCCCGCGAGGCGCAGCGCCGCGGTGCAGACGTGACGCTGATCGCCTCGAACGTCACGGTCGCGCCGCCGGACGGGATCGAGGTCGTCCAGGCGCCGACCGCCGCGGACGTCGAGCGGGCGACAAGCTCACACGCCGGCGCCGACGTCGTGCTCATGGCCGCCGCGGTCTCCGACTACCGGCCGTCGAAAACCGACGAGGCGAAGCGCCCGAAGTCCGAACAGACGTGGACGATCGAGCTCGAGCCGACCGCAGACGTGCTCCGAGGCCTGGGTGAGACTCGGAAGAACGGCCAGGTGCTCGTCGGCTTCGCCGCTGAGACCTCGGGCGACGGCATCGAGCGCGCCCGCAAGAAGCTCGCCGACAAGCGGGTCGATCTCGTCGTCTACAACGATGTTGCCCGTGACGACGTCGGCTTCGATTCCGAGGACAACGAGGTCGTGATCGTCTCCGCGCAGGGCGAGCGCCGCGTGGAGAAGGCTCCGAAGGACGCGATCGCCGCAGCGATCCTGGACGAGGTCGAGCGTCTGATCTGATGCAGGAGCCGACCACTTCGACCGAGCAGTCGGCCGACCTCATCCGTCGCCTGAGCGAGAACCTCGGGAAGGTCGTCCACGCACCGGCCGAGACGCTGCGGCTCTGCGTGCTCTGCCTCGTCAGCGAGGGGCACCTGATCATCGAGGACTTCCCGGGCGTGGGGAAGACGATGCTGGCCAAGGCGATGGCGCGCTCGCTCGACTGTTCCTTCTCGCGCCTGCAGTTCACGCCCGACCTGCTTCCGTCCGACGTCACGGGCGTCAATGTCTTCAACCAGCGTTCGAACGAGTTCGAGTTCCGGCCCGGCCCGATCTTTGCGAACCTCCTCCTCGTCGACGAGATCAACCGAGCGCCACCGAAGACCCAGGCCGCGCTCCTCGAGTGCATGCAGGAGAACCAGGTCACGATCGACGGCGTCAGCTACGCGCTCGGCCGGCCCTTCATGGTCATGGCGACCCAGAACCCGATCGAGTACGAAGGCACGTACCCGCTGCCCGAGGCGCAGCTCGACCGCTTCGCGATGCGCCTCGACATCGGCTACCCACCACCCGACCAGGAGGCGCGGATGCTGTCCGAGCAGACGAGCGATCCCCCGCTCGAGATGCTCGAACCGGTGACGAACGCAACCGGGATCGCCGACGTGATCGACGAGGCGACGCGCGTCTTCGTCGAGCCGAGCCTCAACCGGTACGTCGTCGACCTCGTCGGGCAGACGCGGAGCGATCAGCGGCTCTACCTCGGCGCGAGCCCGCGTGCGGGGATCTCGCTCCTGCGCGTCTCGAAGGCGCGGGCGCTCGCCGACGGGCGCGACTATGTCCTGCCCGACGACGTGCAGATGGTCGCGATAGCGGTGCTCGCGCACCGGCTGATCCTCGGGCCCGAAGCGCGCGCGAACGGGACGCCGCCGCAGCAGCTCGTGCGCGAAGCGGTCGAACGGACCCCGGTCCCGGCCTGACATGTCCGGGCTGACCGAACGCGGTCGGCTCGCGCTGCTGCTCGCCGGCGGCGTCTACCTCGTCGCCTGGGGCTTCGGCTCGCGGTCCCTCTATCCGATCGCCACAGGCCTTGCGCTCGCCGTCGTCGGTGCGCGGATCTGGGTCGAGATCCTGCGCCAGCCGGTCTCGCTGACCCGCCACTTGGGCGCGCGCGAGCACGTGGAGGGCGACGACGTCACGGTCGGCCTCGAGGCGAAGGCGCACCGCAGCCCGGGCCCGCGGACGCTCGAGGTCTACGAGCAGATCAGCAAGCTCGGTGAACGCCGGGTCGAGCTGCACCGTGGCGGGCGCGAGCTCCACGTGCGCTACGTGCTCCCGGCCATGCCTCGCGGCCGGTACCGGTTCGACGCGGTTCGCGCCATCTTCGAGGACCCGTTCGGCCTCGCCCACGCCGAGGAGATGCTCGGCGCCGAATCGACGCTGCTCGTCTATCCACGGCTGGTCGAGCTCGAGCGCGTCTTCTCGGAGCTGGGCGTGACGATGGCCGGCGGTCACGTCGTCCTGCGCCGGACGTCCGGGTTCGACCTACACAGCGTGCGCGAGTACCAGCAAGGCGAGTCGCTGCGCAAGGTGCACTGGCGGACGACGGCGCGCCGAGGCGAGTTGATGGTCAAGGAGCTCGAGGACATGCCGCACGACGAGGTCGCGGTGCTGCTCGACGCGGACGGCCGCGCCGTGGTCGGCGGGTCGTTCGACCTCCAGGTGCGGGCGGCCGGGTCGATTCTGCGCGCGAACGCGCTGCGTGGACGGCGTGCGCTCCTCAGCATCACCTCATCGCCGCCCGAGATGTGTCAGGTCGGGTCGATCGACGCCGAGTGGCGGACCGCGTTCGAGCTGCTGGCGGCCGCCGAGCCGACCGGGAGCGACCCGCTCGCGCGGTTCCTCGAACGGGACGCGTCGCCGGCTCTGCAGGCGGTGGAGCTCGTCGTCGTGACCGCTGCGCTCGAGCCGCAGCTCGTAGACGCGTTGCTCGACCGAGCCTTCGCGCGGCGTCCGGTCTCGCTCGTGCTCGTCGACGCGGCGAGCTTCAACGGCGGCGAGCCCCTGCCGCTGCGCGAGCCCGCGCTCCTGCGGCTCCAAGCAGGTGGGGTCCCGGTGGCGGCCCTGCAGCGCGGAGACGACCTGGCGGCGAAGCTCAGTGGGCTCGAGGAGGCGCGCGCGGCCAGTGGCTAAGACGGCGGCCTTCTCCTTCCTGCTCGGCGTCCTGATCGCTTGGAACTGGGGACGCCTCGAGACGAACCGCTCCACCGGGCCGATCCTGCTGATGGTCCTGCTCGGGATCGCTCCCGCGCTCTTGCCGTCACGGCGACTGCGCCTGGCCGGAGCCGGGATCGCGCTGATCGCGGCGTGGTCGATTGCGCTCGACGTCCGGCCGTACGCCCTCGGGACGGTCCTCAGCCGCACCGGTCGAGGATTCCTCGACTTCTACGACGTGCTCGTGCCGTTCGACGCCTCGGCGCACCGGCTCATGCAGGGCGTCGTACTGCTCGCGGTCTTCGTCTTCACGGCGCTGGCGTCGCTCGCAGTGGCCGCTCGCCGGCCGCTGCTCGCGAGCCTGGCGCTCGTGGCCGGAGCCGGGTGGCCCGCGACGATATTCCCCGGCCACGACGACCTCGGCCGAGGCGTGCTCATCCTCGCCGCGGCGCTCGCCCTGATCGCGCGACTCGGGCCGACCACGCGCCGCGGAGCGCCGCAGGTCCTCGTCGGCACGGCGCTCGCGGTCACGGCGCTCATCGCCTCCAGCTGGAGCGGCGTCGCAAGGGCCCAGTTCCTCGACTGGCAGAACTGGGACCTCTCCGCGAAGAGCGGGCCGTCCGTCAGCGTCGAGTACGTCTGGAAGGCGAACTACCGGGGAGTCGACTTCCCGAAGAAGCGGACGCGCGTCTTCACCGTGAAGACGGACGACCAGCGAGCGGTGTACTGGCGCGCGACGACGCTGGATACGTTCATCGACGATGCATGGAAAGAGGAGCTGCTGACCGAGGTGCCGTTCAGGCCGCCGGGGGACACGCCCCGTGACGTGCTGACGGACGATCCGCTGCTGCCGCGACGTGCGCGCGACGACTCCATCTGGAACCAGGCGAACGTGCACATCGACGCGCTCCGCGACAAGCACGTGATCAGCCCGACCGGGCCTGTCGCATATGAGGGCGAGGCGCTGGCGGATGCCCAGTTCTACGCGGGAGGCGTTGCTACGGTGGTCCGACCGCTGTCCCGCGGCACCGATTACGAGGCCTGGGGGTTCCAACCCCAGCCCAAGCCGTCCCAGCTCGCCAAGTCGCCGCCGCACTACCCGAGCGCGATCCTCGACCGAGGAACGTACCTCGAGGTCGGTCGCCAGAAGGTAGTCCCGCCCTTCGGGACGCAAGAGCGCAGGGACTGGCTCCGCGACGCATTCGAGGCTCCGCAGCTGCGGCCATACCTGCCGATCTACCGAGCAGCCAAGGACGTTGCAGGCAGCGCGAAGAACCCGTACGCGGCGACGGTGGCGATCGAGGCCTGGCTCCGGTCGAGTGGAGGCTTCAGCTACAACGAGCACCCGCCACAGGTCGGCGGGATGCCGCCGCTCGTCGCATTCGTCACCCGAACGCACCAGGGCTACTGCCAGCACTTCGCCGGCGCGATGGCGCTCATGCTGCGCTACCTCGGGATTCCCGCTCGCGTCGCGGCCGGTTTCACGAGCGGCGCCTACGACGCGGACCGCGGAACCTGGCGCGTCAACGACCGGAACGCCCACACGTGGGTCGAGGTCTGGTTCGACCACTACGGCTGGCTCCCGTTCGACCCGACCCCCGGTCGCGGCAACCTCGGCGGGCCGTACACGACGTCCTCGATCTCGTTCGACGCGCCCGGGGCCGAGACCGTGCTCAAGAGGAGCATCGGCGCCGCCCTCGCCGGCACCCTGCTCCGCTTCCAGCTCGGCGCCCACGGCCAACGGATCCCCGGCGACAACCAGGCTTCGAGCGGCGACATCGCCAAGGCCCGCGGCGGCGGAAGCTCCTCGACGGGCTTCCCGGTCGCGCTGCTCGTGGTCATCGTGCTGGTCGCGCTCGCTCTCCTGTTCGCGCTCGCGAAGCTCGCCGTCAGCCACAGCCGGCTTCTGAGCGGCGATCCGCGCGCGATCGCGACCGCCTGCAGGCGCGAGCTCGTCGGCTACCTGCTCGACGTCGGGATCACGATTCCGCGGAACCTGGGCATCGCCGAGCTGGGCGAGGTCGTCCTGAAGCGAACAGGAGTCGACTCGCATCGGCTCGTGGAGAGCGTGGGCCTGGCGCGGTTCGGCCCCCCGAGCGCCGCTGAGGCTGCGGCTCGCCAGGCCAAGTCGGAGCTGCGTGCCGTTCGGCGCGGGCTGCGGCGCGCGATCCCGTTTGGACGCCGTGCGCGCGGGCTCTTCTCGGTGCGCTCCCTCCTCGCCTCCTGACTTTCCCTATCGTGAAGTGATGAGCGAGAGCGAGACCTACGACCTGTTCCAGAAGGGCAGAGCGCACCTGAAGCAGGGGATGGCCGCTCAGGCGACCGTCTCGCTCGAGAAGGCGAAGCGCCGCGAGCCGGCGAAGGCGTCGATCCGCGAGGCGCTCGGAATCGCCTACTTCCGGCTGCGCCGCTACCAGGAGGCCGAGTCCGAGTTCCGCGCGCTGGTCGACCTGTCGCCGGCTGACGACTACGCGCACTACGGGCTCGCCCGGTCGCTCGAGAAGCTCGGCCGGACGAGCGAGGCCCGCGGCCACTTGAAGCTCGCGAGGTCGCTCCGCCCCGAAAGCGAGCACTACGCGGCTCGCCTCCGCGCGCTCGAGTAGGTGCGGGCGGTCGTCCAGCGCGTCGCCGAGGCGCGCGTGCGCATCGGAGACGAGGTCGTGGGGGAGATCGGGCCGGGCCTGTGCGTCCTGCTCGGAGTCGGGCGGCACGACGACGAGGCCGCAGCGGAGCGCCTGGCGGGTCGTGTCGCCCGCCTGCGGATCTTCGAGAACGACGAGGGCAAGTTCGACCGCGGCGTCCTCGACACGGGCGGCGGCGTCCTCGTCGTCAGCAACTTCACATTGCTTGCGGACACGGCCAAGGGGAATCGGCCGAGCTTCTCGGAGGCCGCGCCGCCGGAGCAGGCCGACCTGCTCTACGAGCGGTTCTGCGAGGCGCTCCGGGAACTCGGCGTCCTTGTCGAGACCGGTGTCTTCGGAGCCCGCATGCGCGTCGAGCTCGCGAACGACGGCCCGGTCACGATCGTGCTCGACGGATGACCCCGTCAGAGGCGAGCGGGCCGGTCGTGCGTGACGCCGCGCCCGACCCCGAACAGGATGAGCGCGAGCAGGATCGCGGCCACGACGCCCGCAACGATCCCGACCCAGGGAACCAGGAAGATGAAGATGACGGTGAGGACCAACAGAGCGACGAAGGCTGCGATCATGGCCCTTCGGTTCCCGGCCCGCGGAACGCCAAACGCCGCTTCGAAACGCGCCGGGACGTGTGGCGCCGAAGCCTTGCTATCCTGGGTTCCACCACATTTCAGGCAGTTCGAAATGGGCGCGCCGCGCCCGTTTTTTTTGAGAGGACAAATTGACGGATCTCTACGAACAGGAGCGCACGCTGTACCGCGAGGTCTCCTCGCGCGTCGAGCGCAGCCTGCCCGGAGTCGAGGTCCTCGCGCTCGAGCTCTCCGGCCCGGAACGGATGACGGTCTTCGTCGATCATCCGCAGGGTGTCGACCACGAGCTCTGTGAGCGCGTCACCGAAGTCCTGCGCGATTACCTGAAGAACTACGCGATCGACGTCTCGTCGCCGGGCACCGAGCGGCCGCTCAGGCGCCGCCCTCACTTCGAGCGCGTCGTCGGGCGGACGGTCGCCGTCCGCACGGCCGACCGCAAGCGCGTCCGCGGCCAGCTCGTGGGCGCCGGTGAGCGGACGCTCAGCGTCGACGCGGGCAAGGGCGAGCCGATTGAGATCCCGTACGACTCGATCGTGCGAGGCAACCTGATCGAGGAGGGAGCGAGATGAGCAAAGAGATCATCGAGGCGGTCCGCGTCATCGAGAAGGAGAAGGGGATCGAGGGCGAGACCCTGATCAACGCTCTGGAGGACGCGCTCCTGGCCGCGTACAAGAAGACTCCGGACGCGACGCGCCACGCGACGGTCGAGCTCGACGACGAGGGCGACTTCCGCGTCTACTCGATCGAGCTGCCCTCGGACATCGAGGAGCGCCTGATCGAGGAGGCACGCGAGCGTGCGCTCACGGAGCTCGAGGCGCTCGAGGCCGAGAACGGCGAGCGCTCGCACACGCTGATCAACGACGACGACCTCGACATCGACTGGTCCGAGATCCCCGAGGACCAGGTCAAGCGCGAGGACGTGACGCCGCACGACTTCGGGCGGATCGCCGCGCAGACCGCGAAGCAGGTGATCCTGCAGCGGATCCGCGAGGCCGAGCGCGAGATGATGTACGACGAGTACGTCGACCGCGTGACCGAAGTCGTGACCGGGATCGTCCAGCAGGCCGGCGACCGCAACAACGTCCTGGTCGACCTGGGCAAGGTCGAGGCGCTGCTCCCGCGCTCCGAGCAGGTCGACGGCGAGCGCTACGAGCAGGGCAGCCGCATCAAGGCGGTCATCACGGAGGTCCGCTCGGGGACGAAGGGGCCGCAGGTGATCCTCTCGCGGCGCGATCCCGAGCTGATCCGCACGCTGTTCGAGATCGAGGTGCCGGAGATCGCCGACGGCCTCGTCGAGATCCGCGGCGTCGCCCGCGAGCCCGGTTACCGGTCGAAGATCGCCGTCGAGTCGCACGCCCAGGGCGTCGACCCGGTCGGCGCGTGCGTCGGGCCGCGAGGCTCGCGCGTGCGCATGGTCGTGTCCGAGCTGCGCGGAGAGAAGATCGACATCATCCCGTGGAACACGGAGCCTGCGCGGTTCATCGCGAAGGCGCTGTCGCCCGCACGCGTGCGCGAGGTGCTCGTCGACGACGAGACGAAAGAGGCGACGGTGATCGTGCCCGAGGACCAGCTCGCGCTGGCGATCGGCAAGGAGGGCCTGAACGCCCGGCTCGCGGCGCGCCTGACCGGATGGAAGGTCGACATCCAGTCCGACGCCGAGTTCGCGCAGGCCGAGGCCGAGGCCGCGTTCGCAGGCGGCGATTCGGGCGAGGAGTTCTCCGGCCGTTGCATCGCTATCCTCGCCAACGGCAAGCGGTGCCCGAACGCCGCGCTGCCGGGCTCGCGCTTCTGCGGAATTTCCGCGCACCGGGAGCTCGCCGAGCGCGAGGCCGCGGGCGAGGAGCTCGAGGCGTCGCAGGTCGTGGGCGGGGTCAGCGACGAGGAGGAAGCTCCAGTCGAGGAGGTCGCAGGCGACAAGGCGCCGGGCGAGATCGAGCAGACTGCCGCCGAAGTGGCGGAGCCAGAGGCCGAGGAGCCACAGGAGGCTCCCGTCGAGGCCGAGGTCCCCGTTGCGGTCGAGGAGACCGCATCCGAAGGAGACACACCTTCGGCCGCGTGAGCCAGGCGCCCATCCGGACCTGTGTCGGGTGCGGCCGCAAGGCGCCCCAGGACGAGCTGATTCGTTTCGTCGCCCGTCAAGGCGAACTGGCACCCGGTGCCCAGGAGCCGGGCCGGGGCGTCTACACATGCGGTCGGTTGGTCTGCTTCGAGCGCGCGGTCGCCAACCGGGGCTTTGCCCGAACGCTGAAGAGGCCCGTCCAGGTCGATCAAGCGCTCGCCGCTCTCTACACTAGTGGGAACAGAAATGGCTGATTCAAAGGGAAACTCGAAGGGAAACCGGCCGAACAGGCCTGTTCGCCCGCGCCAGGCGCCGGGTGGGCGTAAGCGACGCGTTGTCATCGACAGCGGCGCCGCCAGGCCGCGCCAGGATTCACGACAGGCTCGTGAGCGCACCGAGCCGCGTCCGAAGTCGCAGCCGGGCCCACAGCCGACCGGGCCTGTCACGGTCCCCTCAGGTGTGTCCGTCAAGGATCTGTCCCAGGCGCTAGGTGTCCCGGCGGCCCAGATCATCAAGATCATGATGGGCCTCGGCGAGATGGTCACGATCACGCAGTCGCTCTCCGACGAGGCCGTCCAGGTGATCGCGACCGAGGTCAAGCGCGACGTGACGATCAAGCACGTCGCCGAAGAGGACGAGCTCCCCGAGGTCTTCGAGGACGCCCCTGAGGACCTCGTCGACCGGCCGCCCGTGGTCACGATCATGGGCCACGTCGATCACGGCAAGACGACGCTCCTGGACGCGATCCGCGAAGCCTCCGTGGTCGAGACCGAGGCGGGCGGGATCACGCAGCACATCGGCGCCTACCAGGCCCAGCACGACGGGCGCAAGATCACGTTCCTCGACACCCCGGGCCACGAGGCCTTCACGGCCATGCGCGCCCGCGGCGCCGAGGTCACGGACATCGCGGTGCTTGTCGTCGCGGCCGACGACGGCGTAAAGCCGCAGACGCAGGAGTCGATTGCCCACGCGCGCGCGGCCGAGGTCCCGATCGTCGTCGCCGTCAACAAGATCGACCGGCCCGACGCGGACCCGCAGCGCGTCCGCCAGGAGCTCACGCAGGAGGATCTCCAGCCCGAAGAGTGGGGCGGCGCGACGCAGTACTCGGACGTCTCCGCCCGCGAGAAGCAGAACCTCGACGACCTGCTCGAGAAGGTGCTGCTCGTCGCGGATGCGGAGCTGGAGTTGAAGGCGAACCCGACCGCTGAGGCGTCCGGCCCGATCATCGAGTCGCGGCTCGACGTCGGCCGCGGCCCGGTCGCGACGATGCTCGTCCAGCGCGGCACGCTCCGGGTCGGCGACCCGATCGTGGCCGGCGACGCCTGGGGCAAGGTGCGCGCGCTGCACACGTACCGCGGCGAGAAGGTCAACGAGGCGCGGCCCGGCGACCCGGTCGAGATCATCGGCTTCGACCAGCCGCCGGCGGCCGGCGATCACGCGCGGGTGGTCGAGAACGACCGGCAGGCGCGTCACCTCGCGCAGGTCCGCGGCGAGCGCGTACGGCGTGAGCAGCTCGCGCAGCGCCGCCCGTCCGGTTTCTCGCTCGACACGCTCTTCTCGCAGATGCAGGAGGGCGCCGTCCAGGACCTGAACCTGGTGATCAAGGCAGATGTGGACGGCTCCGTCGAGGCGGCCGTCTCCGAGCTGCAGAAGATCCAGCATCCCGAGGTGCGCGTCAACGTCATCCACACCGGCGTCGGCGGCATCTCCGAGAACGACGTCATGCTCGCGACCGCCTCGAGCGCGATGATCGTCGGCTTCAACGTCCGGCCGAACGCCGAGGCGCGGGCCCTGGCCGAGCGCGAGGGCGTCGAGATCCGAACGTACAACGTGATCTACCGGTTGACCGAGGACATCGAGCAGGCGCTCGTCGGGCTGCTGAAGCCGGTCACGACCGAGGAGACGCTCGGCGAGGCCGAGGTGCGGCAGCTGTTCCGCGTCTCGCGGCTGGGGACGATCGCGGGCTCGTACGTCACGAGTGGGGTCGTGCGCCGCAATGGGAAGGTGCGGGTCGTCCGCGACGGGACGGTCATCTACGACACGACGATCTCGCAGCTCAAGCGCTTCAAGGACGACGTCCGCGAGGTCGAGGAGGGCTTCGAGTGCGGCATCCTGCTCGACGGCTTCAACGACGTGAAGGAAGGCGACGTGCTCGAGGTCTACGAGGTACGCCAGGTAGAGCGCACCGACCTCAGCGCCGCGCCGGAACCGACTCCCGCAGCGACCTGAGGGCCGCGCTGCTCGTCTAAGTCGCGGTGGCGTCCGATGCGTTGGCTACTCTGCCAACGTGTCTGTTTTCGCAACGGAGAACGCGTCCTGTGCGGACCTGTCTCTCGACGAGCTCGAGGACCAGATCGCGACTCTCGCCTCGCACATCTATGCCGGGACGTGCCGCTGGTTGGAGCTCGTCGCGGAGCTCGACCGGCGCGGGGGTTTCGCGGGCTGTTCGGTCGCCGAATGGCTCGCCTGGCGCTGCGCGCTGAGCCCGCGCTCGGCGCGCGAGCACGTGCGGGTGGCCAGGCGGCTGGCTGAGCTGCCGTTGATCCACGAGGCGTTCGGCTGCGGAGAGCTCTCGTACGCGAGGGTACGGGCTCTGACGCGGGTCGCAGAGCCCGAGGACGAGCGGGAGCTGCTCGAGCTGGCGCGGCACCTGACCGCCGCGCAGCTCGAGCGCGCCGTCCGGGCGTACAGGCACGTGACGGCAGCCGAGGCCGACGACCTCCATGCCATCGCCTATGCCGGGTACAGCTGGCAGCAGGACGGCTCGCTGGTCGTCCGCGCGCGGCTGGCGCCCGAGGACGGCGCGCTCTTCGTGCGCGTGCTCGAGGCGTCGCGCGAGCGCCTGGCGGAACGCGAGCCGAGCGCAGAGCGCGGTTCCGCGGAACCGCGGCGGCCGACCGCTGCCGAGGCCCTGCTCGCCATGGCAGAGGCGTCGCTGGCGGGCCGCGTTGACCGCTCCGGCGGTGAGCGCTACCAGGTCGTCGTCCACGTCGATGCCGGCGAGGGTGGCTCCACGCTCGAGGACGGGCCGGCTCTCGCCCGTAAGACTGCCGAGCGGCTTGCCTGCGACGCTTCGCTTGTGGAGATCGTCGAACGAAACGGCAAACCGTTGTCCGTCGGCAGAAGGACGCGCACGATCCCGCCTTCGATCGGGCGTGCGTTGCAGGGCCGCGACGGCCGATGCCGCTTTCCCGGCTGCGAGAACCGGCGCTTCCTGCACGCCCACCACATTCGGCACTGGGCGCACGGCGGCGAGACGAGGCTCGAGAACCTTGTTCTGCTCTGCTCGCGGCACCATCGTTTTGTGCACGAGTCCGGCTACTCGCTGCGAGCGTGCACCGACGGCAAGCTCGAGTTCCGCGATCCATGGGGCGGGCCGATTCCGTACGTCTCGCGAC